>NZ_JAVRCC020000020.1:0-123574 GCF_034530975.2 Nostoc sp. DedQUE07
CTGGTGACTGGGGATTGGGTGAAAAGTCTTGTTGTGTCTAAGTTTTATCATCTGTTAATGTCCTAACCACGTTGGCTGTTGCTATAAATTGGGGGACTTTGAAAGGTTTTGCCCCCCTTTTTAAGGGGGGTTGGGCAGGGTGGTTTCATACGAAAAAAGAAAAATATATAAGTCTTGATTTCTCGTGAAAGTGGCATGGCTTTTTCCCTCACTTCCATTCCTCTCCTCCACGGGGGGAGAGGCTTTGAAACCCAGTTTTAGTTTTTCTCTGCTTGTATGAAACCACCCTGCTTTTTAAGGGGGGTTGGGGGGATCGATAAGTGCCTAAAATCACAGCCAACCACTCTTCAAACAACCTCTTACAGCAGTTTCATCTATTTGAATTCCACCTGTCGTAGGGGCGCAACCAGTCGTAGGAATCGCTTTCATATTAAAGCCACCGTATATTAATGGCAATGCGCTTTTTTGGTCAGGTTAGCCAGTAAATTAGAAGGAGGGCGTAAAAAAATAAACTCAATGAAAGCGATGTCTAACGACAAGCCGCAAGGCGTCTGCGCTTCCGAACTTGCATCTATCGTCGGTGAAGAAAATGCTATTTGCCTTTGGGAAAATATCGAATTCAGTCAGCAAAAACGTATCCAACAAGCTATAGCTTCTGGAAATTCACCCAGTTGTATTGTCTATCCCCGCAACCAAGAACAGCTAGCCGCAGTCATGACCGCGGCTCATGCAAATAACTGGCGCGTCCTTCCCTGTGGTAGTGGCAGTAAACTTAGCTGGGGTGGTTTAGCAAAAAGTATTGATGTTGTAGTTAGTACAGAACGCATTAACCAACTAATTGAACACGCTGTTGGCGATTTGACTGTCACAGTCGAAGCTGGGATGAAGTTCTCTGATTTGCAAGCACTTTTGGCAAAATCGCGGCAATTTCTCGCCCTTGACCCGACAGCACCAGAGTCAGCAACCATTGGCGGTATTGTTGCTACAGGTGATACAGGTTCTCTGCGGCAACGTTATGGCAGTGTACGCGACCAGTTACTAGGTATTACATTTGTCCGTGCTGATGGAGAAATCGCCAAAGCTGGGGGAAGAGTAGTAAAAAATGTTGCTGGATATGACTTGATGAAGTTGCTTACCGGGTCTTATGGCACATTAGGCTTTATTAGTCAATTAACTTTTCGCCTGTATCCGCTAGCCGAGGCATCGGGGACGGTGATACTAACTGGGAAAGCTGAGGCTGTATCTCAAGCGGCTAATATCCTTCGAGGTTCGGCGTTAACACCAGTTCAGGCTGATTTGCTATCAACTAAATTGGTGTCTAGTTTAGGATTGGGTGAAGGACTGGGATTAATTGCTCGGTTTCAAAGTATTAGTGAGAGTGTTAAGGAACAATCAAACCGAGTTTTGGAAGTTGGACAAAAGTTAGGGTTAAATGGGGCAATTTTTACCGATGGTGATGAGGCTAATCTATGGCAGAGATTGCAAGAACGAATACATACTACTGCTACAGAATCGGTAATTAGCTGCAAAATAGGAGTGTTACCTACTGCTGCTGTGGAGATTTTGACTCAAGTGGAGTTGGGTTTAATTCATATTAGTAGTGGTTTAGGTTTGTTACAATTAGAGAGTAAAAATCAAGTTTTAAAAATCCGCGATCGCTTAGGCTTTCCTGGAAACAATGCCACTCAAGCAAGTAGTGGTTTTTTAACAATTCTGTCAGCACCAGTTGCGGTTAAAGAACAAATAGATGTTTGGGGTTATACGGGTAATGCTTTGCCGTTGATGCGCCGTATTAAGGAACAGTTTGATAGTAAGAATATTTTAAGTCCTGGCCGGTTTGTGGGTGGAATTTAAGCAACGAACCGCTAAGACACAAAGAACGCTGAGATAGAGAGGGGAAAAGAATATATGCAAGTTTCAAAAAATTCTGTTAATAATACGGCTACTTTAAAGAATTTGAAGGGCTTTGATGAGAGTCATCCACCCGATCCGAAGTTAATTGATAGTTGCGTACATTGTGGATTTTGTCTTTCGACTTGTCCTAGTTATCGGGTGCTGGGTAAGGAGATGGATTCTCCTAGAGGACGCGTCTATTTAATGGATGCAATTAATGAGGGTGAAATTGCTCTCAATACCGCAACAGTAGAACATTTTGATTCTTGTTTAGGATGTCTTGCTTGTGTGAGTACTTGTCCTTCTGGCGTGCAGTATGACAAGTTAATTTCTGCAACTCGCCATCAAGTTGAACGAAATTATCCCCGCAGTTTACCAGATCGATTTTTTCGCCAACTGATATTTTCTCTGTTTCCTTATCCCAATCTTTTACGGGTTTTATTAGTTCCGTTGTTAGTTTATCAAAAGTTAGGATTTCCTAAGTTATTTCGGGCTACGGGTTTACTGAATAAAATATCGCCCCGTTTGGCAGCAATGGAATCAATTCTGCCAGAAATTACTCTCAAATCTTTTCAAGATAATCTGCCTACTGTGATTCCTGCTAAAGGTGAAAAGCGGTATCGAGTCGGGGTAATTTTGGGTTGCGTCCAACGACTGTTTTTCTCCCCTGTAAATGAAGCGACAGTGCGCGTTTTAACAGCGAATGGTTGTGAAGTTGTGATTCCTAAGTCTCAAGGTTGTTGTGCGGCGCTTCCCGAACACCAAGGACAAACAGAACAGGCGAAAGCTTTAGCAAGACAGATGATTGATAGTTTTGCCAAAACAGATGTAGATTTCGTGATTATCAATGCTGCTGGTTGCGGTCATACTTTAAAAGAGTACGGTCATATTTTAGAACATGACCCAGAATATCGACAAAAGGCAAAGGCTTTTGCCGCTAAAGTTAAAGATGCTCAAGAATTTTTGGCAACTGTTGGGTTAACAGCGAAACTTTCACCGTTGACCGATCAACCATTGAATTTAGTTTATCAAGATGCTTGTCATTTATTGCACGGACAAAAGATTAGCGTCCAACCGCGTCAGATATTGCGACAAATTCCAGGGGTGAAGTTGAGAGAACCAATAGATGCAGCTTTATGTTGTGGCAGTGCCGGAGTTTATAATATGCTGCAACCAGAAGTGTCTGAAGAATTGGGCCGGCAAAAAGTAGAAAATTTGTTGAATACTGGTGCTGAGTTAATTGCTTCTGCTAATCCGGGATGTACTTTGCAGATTACCAAGCATTTACAGTTGCAAGGTAAGAAGATTTCAGTTATTCACCCGATGGAGTTGTTAGATTATTCGATTCGCGGTGAAAAGTTAAAGTAAAAGCACCCCAAAGAGCCAAAGCGCAGCTTTGGCTCCCCTCCTCCCTAACTCTACGGTGTACATACAAGTTGAAATATTTTACTCATTTGGGTTTATGCGTAGGTTTTACCCCTCCCTAACCCTCCCCTTGTAAAGGGGAGGGAACTAGATTTTCGATTTCCCCTGTAAGATTGGTGCAACATACTTGAATCTCAGCTTGTAAAGGGGAGGGAACTAGATTTTCCGGTTTCCCCCCTTTACAAGGGGGGATTAAGGGAGGTAATTCGACTTATGTGTATACCAAGGATTTCGCATTAATTTGATACCAATACACAGCTGTGCGCCCCTACTATTGGGATATTTTTTTATTGGAAGTCCCTTAATCAGCCAGCTTAAAGACTTTTTTCCGAAATAGCCGCTTTGTCGTCTGTATAATCACTGAAATGGGCTAGAGCGTCAAGCTGATTTCGGGTAATTTGTGATGAAACTAGATTTAGTCAGGTTTTTTCAAGCTTGCAACCCCAGTAAAACTCTGGTTGTAAGCAAACCGGAGGATAGACAATATTATATTGATTTCTCTAAAGTGCGTGGTGCCAAAATTATTGAGGAACTTGGGCGAACTATCACTCGCCTTTCACCTGAAGAACCCACTTGTCAATTGTTTACCGGACATATCGGCTGTGGCAAATCCACTGAATTACTGCGGCTAAAGGCAGAGTTAGAACAGCAGGGATTTCATGTGGTTTATTTCGAGTCTAGCCAAAGCTTGGATATGGCTGATATTGATGTTACAGATATTTTATTAGCAGTAGCTCGTGAGGTTAGTCAAAGTCTGGAAGCAATCAAAATTAACCTCAAGCCTGGATACTTTCAAACTCTGTTTACTGAACTTGGTGAATTTTTGCAAACGCCGATAGAGCTTGGGGGAGAGTTATCTGTAGGTATTGCCAAAATTACTGCCAAAACTAAAGATAGTCCCAAACTTCGCGCTCAGTTACGGCAATATTTAGAACCGCGCACCAACGGCATTTTAGAATCAATTAATAAAGAATTGCTCAAGCCTGCGAGAGAGAAACTTAAGCAGCAAGGTAAAAAAGGACTGGTGGTAATTATAGATAATCTCGACAGAGTAGATAATTCTTTGAAGCCTTCCGGTTATTACCAGCCAGAATATCTCTTTGTGGAACGGGGCGAACAGTTAAACCAGCTAAATTGTCATGTTGTTTATACGATTCCCTTAGTGTTGATTTTTTCCAACGCTTTAGGAAGGCTAACAAATCGCTTTGGCGTAGACCCCAAGGTTTTGCCGATGGTTCCTGTGCAATTACAAGATGGTTTGCAATTCTCACAAGGAATCACGCTGCTGCAACAGATGGTGATGGCGAGGGCTTTTCCTGGTGTTAGTTGGGAACAAAGCCAGCATTTAATTACCGAGGTTTTTGATAATTCTGATACTTTAGAGCGACTTTGCCGAGTTAGCGGCGGTCATTTGCGTAACTTGTTGATGTTATTGTTTCGCTGTCTTCAGCAAGAAGACCCGCCTTTGTCGCGGGAGTGCGTGGATAGGGTGATTAAACAACGCCGTAATGAGCTAACTTTGGCAATTACGCCTGATGAATGGGAAGTACTGCGTGAGGTGGCGCAAAAGAAAAGCTTGAGAGGTCATGAAAGATACGAACTTTTGCTTCGCAGTATGTTTGTATTTGAATACCGAAATGAAGATGGTTCTTGGTTTGATGTCAATCCGATTTTGGCTGAAGCCAAGGAATTTAGGTTATAAATCGGCGTATATGAACAATTACCCCCCTTACTCCCCCCTTATAAAGGGCTACGGTGTACACACAAGTCGAATTACCCCCCTCAATCCCCCCTTGCAAAGGGGGGAAGCCGGAAATCTAATTCCCTCCCCTTTGCAAGGGGAGGGTTAGGGTGGGGTAAAAACCAGATTCGTAAACGACTCCAGACTTGTGTGTACACCGTAGCTTATAAAGGGGGGAGACCGTAAATCTAGTTCCCTCCCCTTTATAAGGGGAGGGTTAGGGTGGGGTAAAACCCTGGTTAATCAGCTATTTCAGACTTGTGTGTACACCGTAGCCTTAAAGGAAGAGAGAAATAGAAGTGAGGTTTTCCAGATACCGCGATAAGTCAGGTGCGGGAGCTAGATCAATAAGTGCGGGAGCTAGATCGACAAGTGCGGGAGCCGTGTCAGTTGTCATTTTCACAACTACAGCTTTTTACAACTAGCAAAAATCGCCCTTTCTGCCCCCGCCCCCTGCCCCCTGCCTCCTGCTTCCAAACCCATAATTTTATACTTTATGCAAAAGAAAACTGCTGTATGTTATGAGTAATCAGCAAGAACCGGAAAATTTAGCTTTTGATAATCAGAGTTCATTACAAACTTTAGTCAGAGCAATTACCTTTTCTCAGGGGCAGTTTTCGCTGATTATATTGCGCTGTAACTATGCTGCTTTACGTCAGCGGATGGTGCAACGTCTACATCAATTATCTCCTGTACAGATTCACGAAATTACTTTACCTGCATCAGTCAAAACGCTTTACACAAATATACGCGAACAATTGGGAGATGAACAGCCACCTGCATTGATGGTTTTTGGTTTGGAGTCAGTTAAAAATATTGATACAGTTCTGACTTCAGCGAACCAAGTACGGGAGGAGTTTAGAAAAAACTTCCCGTTTCCGATATTGTTGTGGGTTAATGATTCAGTTCTGCAAAAATTTATTCGATTAGCAACTGATTTAGAAAATTGGGCAACTATCATTGAGTTTGAAAACCCTACGGATGAATTAGTCAACTTCCTTCAGCAAAAGACTGATGAAATCTTTGCTGATGATGTAACGCCTAATTCTCAAATGTGCCGAGAATTAGAAACCGCTCGTGAAGATTTGCAAAATCGAGGAGAAGTATTAGAAGCAGCACTTCAAGCAAGTTTAGAGTTTTTGTTTGGCTTGAATGATTATCTACATGACCAGATAGATTCTGCTTTAGCATATTATCAACAAAGCTTGGAGTTCTGGCGACGAAGTAATTATTTAGAGCGACAAGGTATATTACTCGTTAATATTGCTTCAGCTTATAACCGTCAAGCCGAAAAAAATCAGACAGAAAATCAACGCTATTGGCAAGAGTCGAGAAATTACTTTCAGCAAGCGATTGAAATTTTTGAACAAGCACAACGTACAGATTTAGTTGCAAAACATATTACTAAACTGGGTGAAGTGCTACGACGTTTACAAGCATGGTTAGAGTTGCAAAGCCTTGTGGAAAAGTCTCTGCCGCTACATCAAAATTATGGCACGCCGTTGCAGTTGGCTAAAGATTATGGCTTTTTGGCAGAAATAGCTTTAGAGCAGTCACGCTGGGATGAAGCTCATCAACTCGCAGGGCAAGCATTGCAAATATTAGCTGAGATACCTAATTTACAATCAAATGAATTTGGCTTGTATCGGTTTATTTTAGCCAAATCTCAACAGGGTTTAGGTGAATTTCAAGCAGCAATTACTAATTTAAAAACTGCAAAAGCTGAAATTAATCATCAGTATAACCCACAATTATATATATCTATATTAGAAAGGTTACGCTCACTCTACTTTGAGCAAGGTGAATATCTCAAAGCGTTTTATATTAAGCAAGATCAGTTACAAATTGAACAACAGTATGGTTTACGCGCCTTTGTTGGTGCATCTTATCTTAATCCGCAGCGACAAGCAATTAGTTCTGCATTGCAAGTAGAAAATCCTGAAACAATAGCTGAAGAAATTGCTGCTTCTGGTCGGGGACAAGATGTGAAGCGGTTGCGAGAAAGAATTGGCGGGACTGAGCATAAATTGACTGTAATTCATGGTCAGTCAGGAGTGGGGAAAAGTTCAATTTTGCAGGGTGGATTAATCCCGGCGTTGCAACAGCAAGGAATTGGCGAACGAGATGCTTTACCTATTTTGTTGCGAGTTTATACAGATTGGGTGGGGAAGTTGGGGCAGAGTTTGGCTAAGGCTTTTGAGGAAGTCAGAGGAAATCAATTATCTGTTAATCTTGATTCTTCAGCAGCTATTTTAGAACAATTACGGAAAAATGCTGACCGAAATTTATTGACAGTTTTAATGTTTGACCAGTTTGAAGAGTTTTTCTTTGTTTATCCAGACCAAGGTCAACGACGAGCATTTTATGAGTTTTTACGAGTTTGTCTAGATATTCCTTTTGTCAAAGTCATTCTGTCTTTGCGGGAAGATTATTTACATTATTTATTAGAATTAGACCGTCTGTTTAATTTGACTGCAATTAATAATAATATTCTCGATAAAAACATTCGCTATTACTTGGGTAACTTTTCGCCAGATGATGCTAAAGCTGTTGTGCAGAGTTTAACAGAACGCTCTCATTTTTACCTAGAGCCTGCGCTCATCGATCAATTAGTGCGGGATTTAGCAGGTGATTTGGGGGAAGTACGCCCGATTGAGTTGCAAATTGTGGGGACGCAATTGCAAACTGAGAAAATTACAAGTTTAGATAAATATCGTCAATTTGGCACTAAAGAAAAACTGGTCGAGCGATTTTTAGAAGAAGTTATTCAAGATTGTGGCGCGGAAAATGAACAGGTTGCTCGACTGGTTTTATATTTACTCACAGATGAAAATGGTACTCGTCCCCTCAAGACTCGTGCTGAGTTAGCGGCAGATTTGCCAGCAGAAGCCGATAAATTAGATTTGGTGTTAGAGATTTTTGTGGCATCAAGGTTAGTATTGCTGTTACCAGAATCGCCTGCTGACCGTTATCAATTGGTTCATGATTATCTTGTATCGTTTATTCGCCAACAACAGGGTAATGAAATATTAGCAGAACTAGCTAAAGAGCGAGAACAGCGCTTGCAAGCAGAAGATAAACTGAAGCGTGAACAAGATGCGAGGCAAATTTTAGTTGATGCTCAACAAGAAGCCAAGCGACAAATTCGCCAAGGGCAGATGCAGCTGAAGGTGAGTTCTGGTTTAGCGGTGTGTCTATTATTATTCGCAGGTATATCATCTTTATATGCAGTGAGTCAAATTCAAGTGGCTAAAAATGCTGATGATGAAAAGCAACAGGCAGAAAATACACTTAAAACGGCTGAAAATAAATACCAATTAGTAACTCAAAGCTTGCAAGCTACGCAAAAAGAACAGGTAGAAATACAGAAGAAAGCGCAGGAATTAGAAACTAAAAAGAAGGATGCAGAGCAAAAGTTTCAAGCAGCGCAGAAAAATCAGCAAGCCGCAGAAAAAGAATCGAAATTAGCAAAGCAGAAAACTCAACAGGCAAACCAAAACTTACTGGCTGCTAAAGCAGACTTGGAAGAAGTAAACCAGAAAGCCTCAGAATTACAAGAGAAAAATGCCCAAGCACAGGAAAGCATTAAAACGGCAAGCGAAAAAATAAAAACTGCTGAAGTAAAATTACAACAAGCAGCGATAAAACAACAGCAAGCAGAATCTCAAGCTCAACAAGCCCAAACCACTCTCGACCAAGCGCAAGAAAAACTTGCACAAGCAAATAAAGCAACACAAGGAGCAGAAGCAGCACGTAAAGAAGCACAAAAGGGAACGGAATTAGAACGGGCAGGTGTTAACGCTTTAAGACAGTTTGAGTATACCGAGTTAGAATCGCTGGTGTCAGCAATGCAGACTGGTAAAGAATTAAAAAGTCTGGTAAAAGATGGTCGCCCTCTAGAAAAATATCCAGCTATCAGCCCTATTTATGCTTTGGATAGTATTCTCAATAAAATTAAAGAACGTAACCAGTTGCAAGGGCATCAAGGCACAGTCTGGAGTGTGAGTTTCAGCCCGGACGGCAAAACCATCGCCACGGCATCATTTGACAAGACAGCGCGGTTGTGGCCTGTGGAGAATTTAGACCACTTGCTAGTGCGGGGTTGCAATTGGCTGCATGATTATTTGCAGAATAACCCGAATTTGAACGAGCGCGACAAGCGTCTTTGTGATGATATTAAGTAAAAACCAAGTGAAAAATTATGCATCGCCGGATTAATATAGCAAGGGACTGGGGACACTTCGACAAGCTCAGTGCATCGCTGGGGACTGGGTGAAAAGCCTTTTTGTGTCTAAGTTTTATCGTCTGTTGATTTCCTAACCACCAAGACTTGTGCTATATCAGCTAGCCAGATAAAACGTTATTGCGAGTGCAACGATCGCAAAGCGTCTCGTTCGCGTAGCGTTCCGAAGGGAAGAGAAGGAATCACAAGCTCGATCCGGTAGCAATGCGTTGCCTGAAAACAGATTTTCATTGTCGGATAGGCGATCGCCTCTATCTATTCGATGTAGCTCAAGCAATATTTTGCGATCGCCCTTTGATATTGAATCAAAGCGATTTTAACCAAAGCGCAATGGCACTACTTGTACTTGTCCATTGGCGATCGCTTCTTTAATCCTTCTGCTTTTATAGCCCAATACGGTTGGGTTAAGGGTTATTGGTACAAAATATTGGGTTTTGAGACGCGATAAATCGCCGTCTCTACAAGTGTTTTGGTCTTATCTGAACTGTATTAGCTTTTAACCCACTGCATAGTCACTCATTTCACGCATGAAAGGAGGATGAAAACCTAGCACAATATCTTGTTTTGGCACGCCCAAATCGACTAAATCTGCCGCAATATCATGCTCGGTTGAATTGTAAAAAATCCAGATTTTCTCATTCCGAATATCCAGATGCATTACACAATGATGTACCCAGCGCTTATGCTGCCAACCCAGATGCACAATTTGATAGCGATCTCGCAGCGTATCAAAGATAGTCTCAACCTCAATATCACCATAAGCTGGCTTAACTTCTGCGTAACCCATCAACAATTGCTGCACGATTTGCTGATAGTTCTTTAATTTATCCGTCAGTTCTTCCATTGGGAAATTTGCTCCAATTCAATGTCGTAAACAATCATTTTTACGGTATTTTCTTGTAGCATTGAGGCTGGAAAATCAAGTTGAAAGAAGCTGTTATAGATTAGATCGGGGACGGCTAGATAGAGAATGCGATCGGGTTCTTGACGACGTAATGCAGCCCGATAGTTAATAAACTGCCCCAGTGCTGTATGAAACTCTGAAATTGCCGATGCACTAGCCAAAAAACTTTTGACTTCAACCGCAATTTTTTTATCTCCTCGCTCCGCTGCCAGTAATCGTTCTGCCCCCAAGTCAATTTCCATATCTACACCACCTACTTTAATCTGAAGCGGATCGTGAGTAACATTCCACCCATCCTTAGCAAGAGCCGTCTTAACAACTTGATGAAAACGATCCTTAGCCACAACAAACGATCCGATCTAGAAGGTGCAATTTAAACCTATCACACCAAGCAAAAGAGCGATCGCTTTTTCTAGTAGCCAGAGTAACTCGATTTTAACTGCTTCCCCAATTGTGCGATCGGGGTTTACTTGCAGTCTCATCTACTCTCAAAGCCTAGATGCGATCGCCTGCCTGCATCAGCCATTTTGCACCATCCAAACCAGTTTGCCCAAAATTTGCTCAACAGGTGGCAGTGGATAATCGGTCAGGTCAATCGTCACAGTTTGCTTTTCTAGTTTAAGAAACCGCCAAACTGTACCACTCGTTACCGTTCCGTAGATGGTTGAAATCGGCTGCTGCTTCTGTTGATTAAAACGTTGAGCTGCTACCATCTCGGCTAAACATTGTCCCAGTGCTGGTTTAAGGTCTTCTTTCTTCGCTGACACCAAAACCACCGCAGGAGCCTTAATAAACAACTGCTCTGGAGAGCGACTAATGAGAAAATCGACATAACCCGTCAAATCAATTTCTGGCTGCACGCTGAACTCTTCACCCGAAAAGACACTAATTTGTCCTTTGAACTGACGTTTGACTTCTAACAAAACTGGATTGATAATACCTTCAGAACGCGCTTTTTCAGTACTGACTGCGATCGCCCAAGGCAGCGTTTCTATCAGTGTATCTTTGAGTAAAGAACTTGGATTGACTGGGGAAATTTCAGGCAGAAAGCGATCGCCTTCAATGATAGTGAGTTGAAAATCCTCTACAGCTTTACTGAGGGTAAATTTACTATAAGGCATCAGGATTTTCCCTACTATTTTCTTATTTGAAGAAGAATACAGAATTCAGAATTCAGAAGCAAGATGCTTTCAATCCCAAACCCGACGCAAATTCAAGACAAAACCCGGTAAAACTTCTTCACCCGACAACTGGGCAGGATTTTCCAACACTTCCACATCCTTAGCCAGTCGATAAATTTCCACCCGTCGCTGCTGCGGATCGATTAACCAACCAAGTTTCGCGCCATTGTCGATATACTCCCTCAATTTATCTTGCAGGGACTTGAGGGTATCTGAACTAGAGCGTAACTCAACTACAAAATCGGGGCAGATATTAGCAAACGTTCCTTTTTGTGCCGAAGTAAGCGCCTGCCATCGTTCTCCACTCACCCAAGAGGCATCGGGGGAGCGAGTCGCACCATTGGGTAAAATGAAGCCTGTAGAAGAGTCAAAGACCTTACCAGGTTCGCCTGCATTACGCCACCACAAATACAATTCGCCAGAAATACTCCAATTACGTCTCCCAGTTTCCCAGCCTGTTGGTGGGTTCGCTATTAATTCTCCTTGTGCGGTTCTTTCTAGTCTCAAGTCTCGGTTGGCTGCGGCTAAAGCAGCAAACTGTTCTTGGGTAACATACAGCCCAATCGACTTAGGCAACTCAATCAATAGAGTTTCGGTTTCTGGACTAGCGGGTGTTTGTACCATCTTGACCTCAAGGATTCGTTTAGGAGGCAGGAGGCAGGAGGCAGGGGGCAGGGAGCAGGGAGCAGGGGGCAGGAGTTAGAAAGAAGCTTTTTATGTTTGATGAATCAGTGCTGCTTGTAGTTCACTTACTTGCAATCTGCTGTAATTATAAGCGATCGCCTTCTCAACTCTTACCCTGTTCTCTTCTGATGGGACGATGAACTAAAATATTTGCCATGCCATCATCAATGAAACAAAACGTCAGTCGAGGTTTTTCATGGCTTTAGAGGGAGTGATTTTAGATATTGATGGCACACTGGTATTAAGTAATGATGTTCATGCAAATTCCTGGGTAGAAGCATTTGCAGCTTATGGCTTAGAAGTGCCATTTGAAAAAGTCAGACCACTTATAGGTATGGGTGGAGATCAAGTGATTCCCAAAGTAGCGCCAGAATTAAATAGCGAAGAAGGAACTGGCAAAGCGATCGCTAAACGGCGCAAAGAACTCATATTGAACAAATTTACATCGCAAATTACTCCTGCCAATGGTACCAGAGACTTAATATTAAAGATGCAAAAATCGGGATTACATCTAGTTGTTGCTAGTTCAGCAAGTTCTCAAGAACTTGACATATTACTCAAAATTGCTCAAGTAGATGATTTAATATCGGAAGTAACTACATCCGATGATGCCGAAGCGTCTAAACCTGCCCCTGACATTGTACAAGCCGCCTTGAAAAAAGGGCAAATGACCCCCGATAAAGTAGTGATGCTAGGTGATTCTCCTTATGATATTGAGTCTGCCGGCAAAGTAGGAGTAGGTGTGATTGCTTTGCGCTGCGGTGGCTTTAGCGATGAACAACTATCGCTTGCGATCGCAATTTACAACGATCCAGAAGATTTACTACAGCACTATGACTCTTCTATTCTGGGTGCAAATGCTTAAATATTAAAAGAAGGAAGAAGGGTAGGCGATCGCAGTCAATTCATTAACGAAGCTGTGCAATATTATACTACTCAAAAAGCCCTAGTCAATCTTGGAGAACAGTTATAGCAAGGAACTGGGGACTAGGGACTGGGGACTGGGTGAAAAGCCTTTTTGTGTCTAAATTTTATCATCTGTTAATGTCCTAACCATTTTAGCTGTTGCTATAAAAGAAAAAGCCATCCAACGGGCGGGACTTGATTTGAAGTTGGTAAAATTTTGAGGCGATATCTGGTGAAAAGCTACTTTGCATCTGCGTTTCCCACTTTTTTAGAAGACGCGATTAATCGCGTCTCTAACCTTTGGCTCAGACCTTAGTGTAATTATTGATTACCTTAGCTAAATCTGGCACTGCTTCTTCTACGTGCTTTTTGGCGGAACCGCGAAGTTTTTCATAGGTTCCTCGCACAATTTGGCGGGTTGAGTTCTTGACTCTCGCATCGGTAACACTCAGTAGCGCGTCTGCTGTATCAGAGCGATTTGCACTCAGATATTCAACTGGATCGCCTTTCTCTACGCCTCTACTCCAGATGGGATCGAGAGCTGTAAAGCATTGCGGTAATATCTGCTCAACGACATAAGGAATATACCCTGGCTTAATCCCTTTCAAAGCAGCAAAGGCAGTTTTCAAAGCGATGCCGCTCATGCCTGACTTGGATGCAAGCTGTCCTTCAATCATGTTGCAACAATCATCTACGACCATAGCCTTTTTGGTCGGATTCAAAAGTCCCTCACTAAGTCCCATTTCACTCTTCCTTATCTAAGTACTAATTCTATTCGGCTAATTTTTTTAGCAAGCAGGAAATTACAGAAAATGGTATCAGAGTTAGAGATGTTGTGGATAAGCTGATACGCTTTTAAGCTGCATAGTTGAAAAGAGGCAAGGGGGCAGGGGAGAAATCAATTCAAAATTCAAAATTCAAAATTCAAAATTAAAGAACTTCTGCCCCCTGTGTATAAGACTTAAGAGCTTATCCCATCCTCCTGAGACCTAAGTTGCGTCTCTGGCTGACTTGAGCCAGCAGGTAGAACTTCATGTCTAGTTCTCGAAGCTCCATTTGGTGAATCTGGAGGATTTGAACCTCCTCGCTTCCCAGGTAATATAGCCTGAGCCAAGCTCTTAACCAAAATATAGAGAATTGGCACTAAGAACAAACTCAAGAATGTCGAAAGCATCAGCCCCCCAAACAGCGCTGTTCCTAAAGACCAACGGCTGCTGGCTCCAGCCCCTTGAGAAATTACCAAGGGCAAAAATCCTAACAACGCTGCAAAGGATGTCATTAAGATTGGTCGCAAGCGTTCTTGCCCCGCTTTCACCGCCGCCCGCGTGTAGCTCATGCCCTGCTCATGCAGTTGATTGGCAAATTCCACAACTAGAATTGCATTTTTTGCAGCTAGACCAATCAAAGTCACCAAACCTACCTGGCAATAGATATCATCTACTACCTTGGGAAAGAGGCTACCTACCATGAAAATATTGGAACGCAGCCAAATCGCTGTCATTGCTCCCAAAACTGCCAAAGGAACTGTCAGCAAAATAATAATCGGGTCAACGTAGCTTTCATACTGAGCTGCCAGCACCAGAAAGACAATAACGATCGCTAAGGCAAAAATCAAACCTGTAGCTCCCCCCGATGTCTTTTCTTGGAGATAAGTGCCTGTCCACTCATAACCAAACCCTTGAGGTAAGTTCTCTGCTGCTAGTTGCTCCATTGCTTTAATCGCCTGCCCAGAACTAGCACCGGGAGCCGGAGCGCCCTGTACTTTGATTGACCTGTACAAGTTGTAATGGGCGATGGTTTTCGGCCCGACAAAGGGAGTAATTTTCACCAAACTGCTCAACGGAATCATCGCCCCATTGGCAGAGCGAACATACAGCTTGCCAATATCCTCTGGATTAGAACGGAACACTCCATCTGCTTGGACATATACTCGATACTGTCGCTGTCCCTGCACGAAGTTATTCACATATTGCGACCCCAGATAAGTTTGCAATGCCCCAAAGATGTCGTTAATTTCAACATTGAGAGCTTTGGCTTGGTTGCGGTTTACCTGAATGTCAAATTGGGGAGTATCTGCGGTGAACTGAGTGAAGACTCCTTGGAGAACAGGGCTTTTACGTGCTGCCCCAATCAATTTTTGAGCAGCATCAATTAGGCTTTCAATCGGCGCACTGCCGGTTTTGTCTTGAACGATAAACTCAAAACCACCCGTAGTACTTAATCCTCTCACTGGAGGAGCATTGACTGCGATCGCTCTGGCTTCTGTAATTGTAGATAGCTTTGCGTTCAGTCTTTGAAGTATGCCATAAACAGATTGAGATTGTTCAGTTCTTTCTTTCCAGGGTTTCAGGTTAGCAAAGGCAATACCTAAATTAGAAGCATTACCGTCGAAACCAAAGCCACTGATCATAAAACTAGCTCTAACTTCGGGAGCCGATGTGACTTCTTTGACTACCTTATTCATCACAGATTCGGTATATTTCAAAGAAACCCCGTCAGGCCCCTGGACAATGACAAAGAAGTAACCTTGATCTTCCTCTGGAATAAATCCGGTAGGTACTGCTCTGTACATCAAAACTGTTGCTAATAAACCAGTGAGAAAAACGCCAATTACAATCGGCTTGATATGGGTAAGGTAGCTAATAAACCCGACATATCGCCGCGTGAACCAGCTAAATCCTCGATTAAATTGTGTAAAAAACCACCCCAAAGGGCCGCGTGGAGTCTGAGCAGGGCGCATGAGGATGGCTGCCATACTCGGAGAGAAGGTTAAGGCATTGAAGGTGGAAATGCCAATGGAGCAAGCAACGGTTAAGGCAAATTGTTTGTAAACAATCCCAGTAGTGCCTGGAATAAAGGCAACTGGAATAAATACCGCCATGAGTACAAGTGAAGTGGCAATGATTGCCCCAGTTAACTCCTTCATGGCTTCCACAGCCGCCTCAAAGGGTCTCATACCCTGCTCTAGTTTGACTGCAACTGCCTCCACCACAATAATGGCATCATCCACAACGATCCCGATCGCGAGAACAAAACCAAATAAGGTGAGTGTATTAATTTGAAATCCTAAAACCAACAGAGCCGCACACGTCCCAATCAAGGAAACGGGAATCGCCACAGTCGGAATGATCGTGGTACGCCAGTCTTGTAAAAAGACAAAAATTACCAAGACCACTAGGACAATTGCTTCAACTAGAGTGTGCAGAACTTCTTCTAAAGAAATTTCTACAAACGGAGTGGTATCAAATGCCAACTCGGCTTTGAGTCCAGGTGGAAAACTTTTCTCTAATATTTTGATCTGTTCTTCAACAGCATGAGCAACGTTCAGGGCATTACTACCGGGAAGTTGATATATCCCCAAACCCACGGCTGCCTTGGGAGCATTTCCTGGAATAGTGAATTTGGCATCAGCCAGATAGTTCTCTGCTCCTAGTTCAACTCGACCGACATCTTTGACTTTAACTAAAATGCTATTGGTGCTATTACTAGTGCTATTACTAGTGTTATTACTGGTGCTACTAGTAGTACTGCCTGGAGTAACTTTCAGCACCATATCCTCAAATTCAGCCGCATCTTTAAATCGACTGGTTGCCCGTAAAGCAAATTCAAAGCTTTGATTATCTGGTGCTGGTTCCTTACCAATCGACCCTGCACCCACTTGAATATTTTGTTGTTGCAGGGCAGCTGTTACATCTTGAGGAGTTAGTTGATGTTGGGCAAGCTTGTTGGGATCGAGCCAGAGACGCATCGCATATTTGCGTTCTCCAAAAACCCTGGCACTTCCTACACCAGGAAGCCGTTTGATCTGATCGAAAATATACAAATCGACATAGTTACTGATAAAAATGTTGTCATACTCATTATTTTCTGAGTAAAACCCATAGACCAGCAGCAAACTGCTCGATGCTGTTTCAACAGTTACACCTGTTCGTTGAACGGTATCAGGCAATTGAGGTGAAGCCAGTGCTTCTTTATTTTGAACGTTTACTTGAGCAATATCGCTATTGACATTAGTTGGAAAGGAGACAGTTATATTGCTGGAACCATCATTACCCGTATTAGAAGATATATAAGATACATCTTTAACACCATTAATTTGTCGCTCAATAATGTTGGTGACAGTATTTTCTGTTGTTTGAGCATCTGCACCAATATTGTTAGAGCTAACTGTAATTTGTACTGGGGCAAGGTCTGGTAGCTGAGAAATGGGAAGAATCGGTATACAGATGCTTCCCAGCAGCAAGATAATGAACGTGCAGACCGTCGTCAGCACTGGCCGCCTGATGAAGGTATTGACAAACATAAATCAAGCAATAATGGAATTGTTTCAGACTGGTTAGGAACGTAGTAGCTTTTTATTAATATAAGGATTTATTAAGGCTTAATGTCGGCGATCGCACAAGATTGGGGATTGGGTACAAGAGGCAGAGGAGCAAACGCGGACAGAGGCAGAGGAGCAGAGGGGAAAGACTTACTGCAACTTCTCCCCTGCTCCCCCGGTTACTGAGCGTAGTCGAAGTATGCTCCCCTGCTAGGAGAAGTCACGGTTTAGTCTCATCAACTGAAAAATGCGGTAATGAATCTAAACTTCTAATTATCTTTGCCATTACTCGAAAAATTTAACGATTGCTCGTCATTGACCCAAATTGCTTGTTGAGGGACAGAAATCGAAATTCCCGCTTCGTCTAAGGCAACTTTTAGGCGGCGGCGAAACTCGCGTGCTACATCCCATTGCTTGAGGGGCAGTGTTTTAATCCAGACACGAATAATCAAACCGCGATCGCCAAATTGATCTATTCCCAAAACTTGCGGCGGTTCCAAAATTTGACTCTGCCATTGCATTTCTTGATTCATCTTATCGGCGATAGTTGCAATCAAGTTCAAAGCCTTTTCTGTATCGGCTTGGTAGGCGATGGGAATTGTTAAATCGGCTCGCGACCAACGACTAGAAAGATTGGCAACAACTTTAATTTCACCATTGGGAATCGTGATTAAGCGCCCTTCAGAATCCCGCACCTGGGTCATCCGCAGATTCAGAGTTTCTACTAAGCCTCCCACGTTCCCCACATTAATCACATCGCCTAAAGCATACTGGTCTTCTAAAATGATCAAAAAACCGTTAATCGCATCTTTAATTAAGTTTTGCGATGCCAAAGACAATGCAACACCAACTAAACTCGCACCCGCTAGTAAGGGAACGATATCTATCCCCAAGGATACCAGCGCGATCAAGAAACCTACTCCTACCCAGATCACAGTAGTGATACTTTTAGTTACACCAGAAAAAGTGGAAACACGCAGTTGCAACCGTGCAGAACTTTCTGGAGTGAGGAAAGCACCACTGCTAATCAGTGTGGAGGCGAAGCGGTCAATCAGGGCGTAGGTCAAACGAATTGCTACATAGGTTGCCAAGCATACAACACCTAATCGCACAGGAAACTGGGCGGCTGTGAGAATTGCTACCTGCAAACCTCGTGTATAGGGAAATAAACCCAAAATAAAGAAGCTTCCACCTCCCCAAATTCCGGCTTGACTGAGCTGAAACAATCGTCTCTTGGCTTCTTGAAGATGTTGCTGTTGCCGTTGATTTAGTTGTGTTGTAATTGCTTGATCTGCTGGTTTTGGGTAATTGAAGAGTTCCCTCTGGGGTTGAGAGGCAATGGAGTTTTCTAAATTCTTTTGGGAACGCCGCTGCCAACTATATACCCCCCAACTCATAACAATCATTGCTAGTCCGATACCGCCAGCAATTTTACCTTGGTCGATTAAAGATTGAATTTGCCTTTCTTGCTTGGCTTGTTGCAAGTCTTCTTGTAATGATTCGGCGACTTGATTTGCCGATGTCGATACATCTACCTGTCGCAGTTCCGCATCTTCCGAAGTAACGGTCATCAGATATTGACCGTTGACATAAATTACTGGTAATTCGTTTACTTTGCGAACTTCTACCTTGACTGGTGTTTTTGCTGGTGATTGAAAGTAATTTTGACCAATTTTCTCCAACTTCTTTTGAATATCTTCTGAACGCTCAGGAAAGTTGGTTCTTGTTGCCGCTATTTGAAATAACCGACGACCATCTAAATAAATCCAGCCCGAAACAACTCTGTTATCTGAATCATTACTAATACTGCTGGGAGCTTGCAGTTGCGGTAAAAGAGGTATCTGGGCCGTGGCTTTTGGCACAGATACAATGCCTATAGCCATTGAACTAGCGATGCCTACGGCGGGCAAAGCCAACGCCAAAAATTGAAAGCGCACTCAAACACCTCCTTGAGTAAAATCTATTAATTACTACTTTAACTATCCTGCTTAATTCCTTTGGGTAGATGTACCTATCTAAAGTTGAAGTTTTCCCTTGAGTTGATGAAAATTTGATATTTTTTTTCTTTGTCTTCTATCTTGAGACAGATGACGAAAATCAGAATGTCAGCCTGAAAAGAGTCTTATGCTTACCAAAGATAAAACAAAAAGGAAGAAGCTGGAGAGGAAGTTGACATTCCGGCGATCAAACGTCAAGCTAGTTTTGAGGATTCTTGACTAGTGATTTGCTTTCATCCAAGCAAAAATCGCCAGTAGTAGAATAACCTAGTAGAGTGCGTAAAACTTACGTAGCTTTTTTAATTTTTTGAGGTAACTTTTGATGACCGCAACTTCTCCCCGATTAAAGCACGAGGTTAAAGACCTCGGCCTAGCTGCCTTGGGAAGACAGCGCATTGAATGGGCTGGACGCGAAATGCCAGTTTTGAAGCAAATCCGCGATCGCTTTGCAACCGAAAAGCCCTTCGCTGGTTTACGCCTTGTAGCTTGTGCCCACATTACAACCGAAACAGCACATTTGGCGATCGCTCTGAAAGCCGGTGGTGCAGACGCGCTTTTAATTGCTAGCAATCCTTTATCAACCCAAGATGACGTAGCCGCTAGCCTCGTCGTCGATCATGAAATTCCCGTCTTTGCTCAAAAAGGCGAAGATAACGAAACTTATAACCGCCACGTCCAAATAGCTTTAGATCATCGCCCCAACATTATTGTTGATGACGGTAGCGATGTGGTTGCAACTTTGGTACAACAACGCCAACACCAAATTGCTGATTTGATTGGTAGCACCGAAGAAACCACCACTGGGATCGTGCGGTTACGCGCCATGTTTAGAGAAGGCGTACTCACCTTCCCCGCAGTCAACGTCAACGACGCGGACACCAAGCACTTCTTTGATAATCGCTATGGTACTGGGCAATCAACCCTAGATGGCATTATCCGCGCCACCAATATTTTATTGGCTGGGAAGAATGTTGTTGTTGTCGGTTATGGCTGGTGTGGTAAAGGTACAGCCCTCCGCGCCCGTGGCATGGGTGCTAACGTCATCGTCACCGAAATCGACCCCATCAAGGCAATTGAAGCCGTAATGGATGGCTTCCGCGTCCTGCCAATGGCTGAAGCTGCACCCCAAGGTGATATATTTATCACTGTGACTGGTAACAAGCACGTCGTTCGTGGCGAACACTTCGATGTCATGAAAGATGGTGCGATCGTTTGTAACTCCGGTCACTTTGACTTGGAACTTGATTTGAAATACTTGGCTGCACAAGCTAAAGAAATCAAAGAAGTTCGTCCTTTCACCGAAGAGTATAAATTGAAAAATGGTAAATCAGTTGTCGTTCTCGGACAAGGACGCTTGATTAACCTAGCTGCGGCTGAAGGACACCCCAGCGCGGTAATGGATATGAGTTTTGCCAACCAAGCTTTGGCTTGCGAATACCTGGTGAAGAATAAAGGTAAGTTGGAACCTGGTTTGCACTCAATTCCGGTTGAAGTCGATCAAGAAATTGCTCGGTTGAAGTTGCAGGCTATTGGTATTACGATTGATAGCCTAACACCCGATCAAATTGAGTACATCAATTCTTGGACAAGTGGAACTTGATACATTGATTAGTTGATTTTTTAAGGGATAAGCTTTTGGGCTTATCCCTTTTTTTTGGTTTTGCGCATACTGCAAGCGTAATCCGCAAAGTGCAAAAGCTTACTTAACGCGAGTTCGATGAACCTTTCCCTCACAACCTCCCTCTCCCACGGAGAAAGGGAGGAGCAACGATAAATTAGGGTTTTGGCTCCCCTCTCCGACACGGAGCTACGGTGTACACACAAGTCCTTCTCACCTCCTCTAACTCCCCCGATGCATTGGGGGAGAACCGGATATTTATTTCCGCCCTTGACAAGCTATGGTGTATACACAAATTATCGAATCGCTACTAGTCCTCGAATTACCCCACCCTAACCTCCCCGTATGTATTGGGGAGGGAACTAGATTTTCCGGTTTCCCCCCAATACATCGGGGGGATTAAGGGGGGTGATTCGACTTGTGTATACACGGTAGCTTTGACAAGGGGGGACTAAGGGGGTAAATCCAGGGTTTGGGCTTGATTATCAAGATGTGTGTACACGGTAGCCGACACAGAGGGAGGTTGTCCGGGAGAGGTTCATCGAACTCACGTTAAATCTTGTGTTTCCTCTAATCTATCTAACCATCGTTGACTTTCTTTTTCTTCTATTTGTCGTTGAGGCGTTTTTTTGCTATTCCTAAATCTTCTATATCTTTAGCCCAAACTTGTTGATTAAATATTCCTAGCGGCACTTTGCTTGTACTGGCTGCAAACGTTGTATCTGAGTTTTGCACTTTGTACTTCTAGATTCTGTCGGTTGTATTCGCATCAATATTGCCATATTAATCATCAATATTGCCATATTAATCATCAATATTGCCATATTAATCATCAATATTGCAACGTTCTTCATAAATATTGCAATGTTCCTCATAAATATTGCAATGTTCCTCATCAACATTGCAATATTCCTCATCAACATTGCAATATTCCTCATCAATATTAAAGCAATTGCCAAGAAAAACAGGTAAAAACTGGAAATATAGAGAAATTACCCAAATTGATTGGGATTTTTTTAACAAATATAATGATCGCTAATTTTACTGAACCAAAAAACAGCTTGAGTAAGCCAAAGTAGCTTTAGAAACCTCTCTAAGGAATATATTGATGTCTCGTAAAAAACGTACATCCCGTGTTCTCGAAAAAGCTGAGTTGAGATCCGCTGGACTAAAAGCGATTGATTCAAATATGAGTTTTGGTGATGATTGCGATTTGCAAAATTTGAGTCAAGCAATTGAACAGCTAAGAACCATGCTTGATGCTTATAACACTGCGTTAACTGTAATTGATTCTTCTAAAACTAAAATTGATGCGATGGAGAAAACCCTCAGTAATCTTACAGATAAGATGGTCAGAGGGGTTGCTTTTAAATATGGCAAAGATAGCAGCGAATATGAAATGGCGGGTGGGGTTCGCGAGAGTGAACGGATTCGCAAAAGCAGATTGAGTCGCTTGAAAGCTGCTGGTGGAGAAGCATCAGATAAAAATCCTAAAACTACCTAATACAGCCCGGATAAAAGTATAAAACAGCAGGGAAAGCAATGTTCTTACAAGGGATGTAGAGAACGAACAAAGGTACTTGGCTGATTAAAATTATTTTCTCAATTATTGCAATTGTTTATGGTAAAGCATAACCTATTGCAATTTTTTATATTTACTAATGGTATTTGATAAACAATAATTATATACAGTTACTATCATGCATCATCATGCATATTAGATCGGGCATTTTGTAGTTGTATTTAATATTTTAGAATGCTGAGACTCTTGCTGCATAGTGTTTTCAACGATTTTGCTTGTCTAAATACTGATTAGAGTTTATAGTGATACGGTGTTTTCCGTTCCTTGTCTCGGCAGATTCATAACATGATTTATTCTGGCAAATTACACAAGTATTTTGCGGGCATTTCTTTGTCTGTAATTTTAGTAGGTGACTTAGTTTTCACACAAAATACTGCTCCAGTTTTAGCTGAAACTATAAATACATCGGTCAGCGAACCTGTGACATTCAGTTGCAATGATAGTGAAGCGACAATCGCAGCTAAAAATGGCCCCAAAGTAGCTAATGGATCGGCAAGAATTTACATTGGTTATCAGCAATTCTCAAATAACAAAAACCCTATAACTATCCGCTTTAATAATGGGATAAAAGCATGGTGTCGTGACGATCACGAGACAACAGGCGATGATGGTACAGGTTACGGATTGTATTGGAATGGAAGTGATGTTTTATATGGCATTTACTCTTCTACAGGCAGTCAGACAGGTAACAATTTTAGCCGTTTTGCTAGTGGTCGGTGGTTGTCTAGCTATGGTAATGGAGGCGGGCCAAAAGTCGCAGTGATAGCCCGAATTAATCCAGCTAATGGCCAGGTTGATTATGCCACATTTTTATCTTCTAAAAAGCCAGATAATGGACAAACGAACTCTTTACTCGTCCAGTCTCTATCATGGAATGGCGCAAATTTGACTGTGAAAGCAATGTCATGGTGGAATCCCCGTAACACCTATACAAATTCCATGAATTGCTCTGGTTCATCACCTTATCAATACACAGCCGCATTTACAAGCGATTTAAGAACGATGACCTCAGCTTCAGCCAGTACTTGTTGGTAAAAAAGAAAAATTTAGCTTTCAAATTAAGGAAACATATTGTTTCCAGTTGTTTAAGAATTAACAACAACCCTGGCGAATCGAATTTACAACCTTAAATCCCCAACTTCTTATGGATTTAAGGTTTTCTTGTTGTTCGCAAATGATTTAAAATTGACTTTGTAGAAACAGCGATTCATCGCGTCTCTTGCCTTAACCGAATTGAAAGTAACGCTTCATTTAGGGACACGAACGAAGTTTTGCGTCGATTCGTGCCCTAGACACAATGGAATAGCTATTGCTCCAGAATTCCCAGAGGTACCAACATGACTGTTATCACTCCTGATAGTCTCATCGTGGAGGAAAGCCCCTCTCACGCCGCGCATAAACCAAATCGTATGCTCTGGATCAGCGAAGCAGGAGGACTTACCCAGTTCGGCGCGTTCATCGAAGTCTTGCAGCCTGGCTCTCGTTCGTCAATCAAACATTGGCATAGTGCTGAGGATGAAATGGTCTATGTCCTCGAAGGCGAGATCGTGCTCATCGAAGGAGACGCAAAGACTGTACTACGTCCTGGCGACGCCGCAACTTTTCAAGCAGGAGTGCCGATAGGCCACTTTCTCGAGAATCGTAGCTCCAAGGCAACGCAATGCCTGATAGTCGGCACTCGAGCGGAAGTAGACACAATCACGTATCCTGACCACGATCGGGTTTGTCACCGTAACCGATCGCTGCCAGACGACATTTGGACTAACGGCGCGGGAGAACCTGCCTCGAGTCCCTACTAGAAATGATTGCTGGATGCTTTTTGTACGCGCAGCGTGCGGCTGTGTAGAAATGCCCGACAATGTTCTCGCTAGGTGCACTATCAAAGCGTCGCCTAACAAGTTGCTGCACCGGAACGCCACAAGTTGGTCGGTTGAGTTGCCAAGGTTGTCTGCGTCCGGTGAGTTTGGTCGTTAAACACCCAGATTTTGCTGCATCTGTTCCTAATTGTTCCCATTTGGACGCTGAATAATTGTCTCCACCACACGCCGCTTGGCTTTGGGATCGATACCTACTAAGCGCACATACTCACCGCTATATTCTGCCAGAGTTGCCTCCAAATTTGAGATGGCATCAGTCTCAGCATCAATGTGGCTATGAACACAAGTTTGCCAAGAACCTGTGCGGAAGCGGCGCTCATCTACGTGTTCAATACTAATTTTGTAACCTTGAGCCAATAATTCCCTAATTTGAGCTTGTGTATCTAGAGTCAAATGTGGACTGGATGCTTCCTGTTTCTGAAATCCATTTGTTTTTACTTCTTGGGTTGGGCTATTTAACGGCTGACTAATTGGTTTAATTGGTGTTACAACAGCAGGTGGTGTGGATTGAGAATTTCTACCTCGATTGAGACGATTGTAATCATCAACCAAATGGGAATTTTCTACCCGTTTTTGTTCGCCAACCAGGAAGTTACCAGACTCGATTAAGTGAGACAGCCTGAAATCTGGCTTTTGAAATTCTGGTGGGCCTTTAGCGCTGTTAACCACACTCAAGGATATCTGCTCAAAACCTACTTTATGAATGTAGTTGCGGATTTGTTCGTCATAAATGCGCGATCGCAAAGCGCTAAAAAAGTCAATGGACTGATTGACAAAAGTATCAACTAGCTGTTCAACTTCCTTCTGTGACAGTCCATCCGCTTCAAAAATACCCTTGACAATTCCCACCTTATCGTCTCTATCTGGTTCCCAGTAGAATTTCTCCATCCGTCCATCCCGAATTAACGGTGCATAGAGAGTAGAAAAATCATTACCTGTGACAATAATCGGCACGCGATGTAAAGGTGTGGAATCATAGCTTCCCGGCAACTGCACATCTGTGGGATTATCAGCAATATTCATCAGTGTGGCATTCACCAACTGCGTGTTTACAGTATATTGAGTCCCTTCATCAAAACGTCCAGCACCAGCATCTAAATCGTTAATCATTAGTACACACATTTTGCCGCGTACTTTGATCAGTTCTGCTGTTTCCCGATAGCGCAACCGAATCAACCGCGCTGGATCTCCCGCATCTGGACTTTCTAATTCGCCACCAGATATGTTAGTGACTTCGATACCCATTTTCTCGAAGACTAATTGACATTGAAATGTTTTACCTTCTCCTTTGCGTCCATGAATACCCAGTATCACGGGAACTCGCACGCCAGGAAGCTTCAGGAAATTTTTGGTAATGTGGACAGCAAGTTTGTCCAAAAAGCGGGGAGCGATGTAGTAACCCATGAGTTTATGTAATGAAAAATTAACACTTCTAAGGTTAATGTTAATTTTTTTTGGGGATAGCGATCGCTTTTCTTTCAGACAAGCTTGTGTTTGTTCATCGTGTTGGGTTGATTAGACATCTTGCAAAAATAACAAATGCCAGGATATTGGGGTGCATGTTAAAGGTTAAAGGGTAAAGGAAAATTCCATACCTTTACCTTATTACCCCTTCCCCTTTTCCCTACAATGCCAAGAAGTCTATTGTCTGTTACCATTGAACACGCGCCCAAGCATGGAAGGAGTGAAAACTGCTGTTATTTGGTAGTGCCAAAGATTTGATTACAATATCAAATGACTTTGATAAGCCATTTGTATAATTTCAGGATTATTTAGATTAACCTATTTTTGAGAATAGAGCGTGTTTTCAAGCACGCCCTAGTATTGCATATCGCTACAGTTAATAGAAATCGTTTGTATTTACTACGTCTCATTAGCCAAAATTTCTTTTAAAGCAGACAACGCCTCTACTGTTAATGTATTTGGGTTGTTAGGATCGTCAGGCAATATAATACCGCGCTTTGCAAGAGCAGCAATAATCTTAGGGTTTAGTAATACTGAATCAGCAGGCGTTGCGCCACCGTATACACTTTTCAATTCCCGATCATCTGTTATTTCTTCAATAAACATAACTGGAGCTTGATTTAAATCGACGTTATCTTTGATTTGGTTTTTAGTCATAAATCACATCCCAATTACGCATTGTTAGCTAATTATTGAATGCATACTTAATGTATCATTTGGAAAAAGCAAAAATCAAGGGTTGATATTGAAAAAACCTACTTTTACAACTAATTTTACTAATTTTTGGATTAATGTAATAAGGCAAGGGCTGAGGACGCGATCGCACTTCTTGGCAGTGTACCAGTTAACAAATGTTTAGCCCAACGCTGTCGGTGGCTTTTCATATTATGGCAAAAACGATTGTAAAAAACCTTGAGAGTGTAGTCTCAACGTTACAATTGGCCCAATACTTTATTTGCACTTGTTGTGGTTTAACATCACTTTTGATTTAATTTTACTTCTGTAATGCTGATGGATACTTATAATATAGGAATTAAAATTTAACTATGGAAACACAACCGATAGAAGTAATTGGAGGTGGACTAGCTGGGACAGAAGCAGCTTGGCAAATAGCCCAAGCTGGAGTGCCAGTAATTCTGCATGAAATGCGTCCAAAGCGATTTAGTCCGGCTCATCATACAGAACATTTAGCAGAATTAGTGTGTAGTAATTCCTTTGGGGCAATGGCAAGCGATCGCGCGGCGGGATTATTGCACGAAGAGTTACGCCAACTCGGTTCGATTGTCATCTCAAAAGCTGATGAACACGCCGTGCCGGCTGGTGGGGCGCTAGCCGTAGACAGGGGAGAATTTGGCCAAGATTTAACTAAAACTTTAGCGAGTCATCCTTTAGTTGAATTCCGTCGGGGTGAAGTGTCTGCAATTCCTGAAGGGATTGTGGTTTTAGCAACCGGGCCTTTAACTAGTCCCGATTTAGCAGAAGATTTGCGCCGCTTTACGGGGATGGAATACCTCAGCTTTTTTGATGCAGCCAGTCCGATTATCGTCGGAGAATCGATTAATCGTGACATTGCTTTTATGGCATCGCGTTATGACAAAGGTGAAGCCGCTTATCTCAACTGCCCAATGAATAAAGAGCAGTACTTGCACTTTCGAGAAGAACTCTGTAAAGCCGAACAAACAGAACTCAAGGGTTTTGAACGAGAAACGGCGAAATTTTTTGAAGCTTGTTTGCCCATAGAAGAACTAGCCCAGCGCGGGGAAGATACCATGCGTTACGGCCCCCTAAAGCCAGTGGGATTGTCAGATACTCGCACAGGGGAACGCCCTTATGCTGTGGTGCAGTTACGACAAGAAGATAAAGCTGGTCAATTGTGGAATATGGTAGGATTTCAAACTAATCTGCGTTGGGGCGAACAAAAGCGCATCTTTCAATTAATTCCCAGTTTAGAAAAAGCAGAGTTTGTACGCTTAGGAGTGATGCACCGCAACACTTTTATTAATGCTCCCCAATTAATGCATCCTACCTTGCAATTTAAAGAGCGTCCGACATTATTAGCGGCTGGACAATTGATTGGTACAGAAGGTTACACTGCTGCGGCTGCGGGTGGTTGCTTGGCGGGAATTAATGCAGCGCGATTAGCTTTGGGTAAAGAAGCTTTGGTTTTACCACCAACAACCATGATCGGTGCGTTATTAGAATTTATTAGTTCTGCTTCACCGAAGCATTTCCAACCAATGCCGCCTAATTTTGGGATTTTCCCCGATTTAGGAATGAAAATCAAAAGTAAACCAGAGCGTTATGGACGTTACCGCGATCGCTCTTTAGCTGATTTGGCAAATTGGAAAGCTAATTGTAATTAATGGGCATTGGGCATTGGGCATTGGGCATTGGGCATTGGGCATTGATTATCCCCCTTGCCCCACCATTTCCCCATCTCCCCACCTCTATCTATTTTTTAATAGTGACTAATCCATGTATGCCTAATGCTGTAATTACACCTCCTAGCAATCCCCAAGTACCATCGGCAAATACGTTAATGCGATGAATGTAGGTGCGATGATAGGCATACTCTAACTGTCTATCATTTACTATTCCTCCGACCTCTACCAGGTTTTCCACATAGTTTTCAGCTTTGATCAGTGCTGCATAATCGAGATTAAACCAATACAACGATACTCCCACCACCGCCAAACCTGGAAAAACTAAGGTAATTAAAAGAATTGCTATGCGTGCGTTCATAAATCTCAGCCGCTAATAAACCTGCTCAATGCTGACATACTTAGAATCCTTGTGTTACAACTTGGCAGGCCAATTTAATAATGCGTTGGAGTGAGTGAATCAGATTTTGGGAATAATCCTCATAGTGTTTGAAAGCATCGTTTTAGTTAGGTTCGCACTATGAGAGGGCGATTTCTAGAAAAAAAGCAGATTTATTGCTGTTTATCTATTGCATTTTGCTGTATTTTGTGGATATGTTTAGCATTAATTCCAGCCGACGCAACATCTACAGAGTCTATTGATACTCTGCGACAACAGCAGCAACAAATGAACCAGCAGCGTCAGGGTGTAGTTGGAGAGCGCGATCGCTTAACTAATCTCCAACAAGAGGCCCAAAAACACCTGACTGGTTTAAAGCAAAATCTGCAAACTACAGATAGCTATCTTCAAGAGAGCGAATCACGATTACAACTTGCTAGCCAACGCCTCCAGCAGTTAGAAGCTGATTTAGATGTGGCAGAACGTTCGTATCAGGAGCGGCAAATCGCAACAGTAGCACGATTGCGTTATCTCCAGCGATCGCCTGCTTTTGCGGGATGGGCAGTTTTGCTCGAAAGTGAAAATATCAGCGACTTTTTCAGCCGTCGTCATCAGTTGAAGTTAGTGTTTCAAGCAGACCAGAAAATTTTGGTAAAACTCAACACCCAAGCAAACTCGATCGATAAACAAAAAACGGAAGTAGAACAGCAAAAAAACGAAATTGGTTTAATTCGCGAGCAACTGTTGGCACAAAAAGCCGATTATCAAACCCAGGCGCAATCACAATCAGAATTGATTCAACGCCTGAATAGCGATCGCCTCGCCTTAGAAGCTGCACAAAATCAGCTAGAAAGAGAATCCAAAAATCTGGAAGTTTTGATTCAACAAAAGGTAGCAGAAGCCCAAGAAAAAACCAACAGCCGAACAGGTATCATCATTCGAGGAACTGGTGTAATGGGATATCCTAGTGATGCTCCTACTAGCAGTCCCTTCGGCTGGCGGATACACCCAATTCTTGGCTATCGTCGCTTTCATGCCGGGTTAGATTTTGCCGCCAGCTATGGTAGTAAAATTCGGGCAGCCGATTCGGGAACAGTAATTTTTGCTGGCTGGTATGGTGGTTATGGCAGAGCGGTAATTATCGACCACGGCAATGGTATGACTACACTCTACGGGCATACCAGCGAGTTATATGTTTCTGAGGGACAAGCAGTTGAACGCGGACAAGCGATCGCAGCTGTCGGTTCCACAGGTTTCTCAACTGGCCCCCACCTCCACTTTGAAGTTCGTCGCAATGGTACGCCCGTAGACCCAGCTAATTATCTTTAAAGCTGCGAATTTTATCACAGACGTGCTATAATATAGAAGATTAAGGGCGCGTGGCTCAGTGGATAGAGCAACAGATTCCGGTTCTGTGGGTCGGGGGTTCAAATCCCTCCGCGCTCGTTACCTTTTGTCGATTGCCAAATTATTTGTCCGCGTTGACAAATCATATTTGACAGCAATTTTCTGCCTTATATCAAGTATGGCAGAACTCTTTTTATATGGAGCGGCTAATTAGTATTTAATATTTAGAGCATTCCTAAAATAGAGGTAGAGGCTAAATCTTCCTTATTAGCCGCGCATGGGTTTGATGCAACTAGGATTTTTGTGGGAAGAAAAACCTAACCTTTAGCCCCCTTTTTTATAAGAGAAAGGGGAAACTCAAAGCTTCTCTCCTTGTAGGAGAGAGGAATGGAAGTGAGGTCAATATTTAGTTTTGATGGTGTTTAATTATGACTGCTTTAACCTTACAATTACCTGCTAATCTGCAATTTACTGATGAGGAATTTGCACAGATTGTCGCTGTGAATAAAGAATTACGACTAGAGTTAACTGCTGAAGGGGAATTAATTATCATGTCACCCACTGGGGGAGAAACGGGAAACCGTAATTTTGAACTGTATCTTGATTTAGGAGTTTGGAACAGACAGAACAAGCTCGGAAAAGCTTTCGATTCTTCTACTGGGTTTAAACTGCCAAATGGGGCAACTCGTTCACCTGATGCTTCTTGGGTAAGGATAGCAAGATGGAATGCTCTTACTCCAGAACAAAGAAAGAAATTTCTCCCTTTGTGTCCTGATTTTGCAGTGGAATTAGTTTCTGAAACTGATGATGTAGAAGATACTAAAGCCAAAATGACAGAATATTTAGCAAATGGCTTACAACTCGGTTGGTTAATTAATCCTAAAGAGAAACAAGTAATAATTTATCGCCCAAATCTGGTACCTGAAGTTTTACAATCTCCTACAAGTTTATCGGGTGAAGATGTTCTCCCTGGTTTTGTTTTAAATTTACAGCATATTTTTGCATAGATAACTGATTATCTTGATTTTATTTCTACTCAAATTCGCTTAAACCATCGACACTCCCTTTAAAGCTCAAACCAGATTCGACACCGCCACAAGTGCTGAGTGTAATAACTTTAGAAAAGTGAAAATCTTTTTTGATGGCGATCGCACTTCTTCAGCAAAAAAATCAACTAACTTAAAGCCAATATGGTTTTCCAGTACACTAACGCATTTGTCACCATAGCATCGGTTAATTTTGAGAAGTTAGTTAATTTCTATACCAAATTGCTGGAGCAAAAGCCAGTTATTTTGGTTCCAAATCTCTATGCTGAGTTTAATTTAATTAGTATGCGATTAGGTATTTTTAAACCAAAGAACACAAATGAGTCGGAATTTGAAGCGATTGCCAAAAGTAAGATAAGTTTGTGTTTAGAGGTGAGTAACTTAGAAGATGCGATCGCTCACCTAACTGCTTTGGGCTATCCTCCACCAGGAGACATTTCCATTGCTTCCCACGGCAGAGAAATTTATACCTATGACTCTGATGGCAATCGTCTGATTTTACATCAAGCGGCTACAGGGAGTCATTAGTCATTTGCAAAGGACAAATGACTAATGACAAAGGACAAATAACAAAGGACAAATAAAAAAATGGCTATAACTCAAAACTATAGATTAAACCTGATTCAATGGTATCCAGGTCACATTGCGAAAGCTGAAAAGAAGCTCAAAGAACAGCTAAAGCGTGTAGATGTGGTGTTTGAGGTACGAGATGCTCGGATTCCCTTAGCAACTCACCATCCCCAAATAGGTGAGTGGGTAGAAGGTAAAAAACGGGTGTTGATACTTAACCGAGTAGATATGATTACACCACAAATGCGATCGCTATGGATCGATTGGTTTAAACGTCAAGGAGAAGTCCCTTATTTTACCAACGCTCAACATGGTAAAGGTATAGCAGAAGTAGCGCGGGCAGCGCAAGCTGCTGGGGTAGAACTTAATCAAAGAAGAAGCGATCGCGGGATGTTACCCCGTCCAGTGCGAGCTGTGGTGATTGGTTTTCCCAATGTCGGTAAATCAGCTTTAATTAACCGCCTGTTGGGAAAGCGAGTTGTGGAAAGTGCAGCTCGTCCTGGGGTAACTCGTCAACTACGCTGGGTGCGAATTTCCGAACATTTAGAATTGCTTGATGCTCCTGGTGTCATCCCTTTAAGATTAGAAGACCAAGACGCAGCCTTGAAATTAGCTATTTGTGATGATATCGGTGAAGCATCTTACGATAACCAGCTAGTAGCAGCAGCCTTAGTGGATTTACTCAACTATTTAGAAGCTGTAGCAGGAGATTTATTACCAAAAAAACCATTACAGTCTCGTTACCAACTCGATTCAACATCAGACACCGGAGATACCTATTTACACGCCTTGGCAGAACATCGTTACAAAGGTGATGTAGAGCGAACAGCAAGGCAAGTTTTAACAGATTTTCGTAAGGGATTGTTGGGTGAAATGAGTTTAGAATTACCACCAAATTAAATCTAAATTCAAATAGTAAAAATTAGGAAACCTATTTGATTTTTAACAGGACTTACGCAAGTGTCACAAGCAATGGCGCGGCTATGTTGTGCTGCGCGCCAAACAACTAGGCGATAAACATGATAACGTCTTGACTTTTAACTGCAAAGATAAATAATTTTATAAATTGTTTGACCAGTTTTATAAGCTAAATCTTTGAGCTTAAACCAGACTAAAATAGCGCATTCAATATGATTTATGGGAGTAGCACATAGTTACTGAAAAATGCGATCGCGCGCGTTAGATACTGCCACTCACCAACTAAATTAGAGATTTCCAAGAAATAAATTATCCAAATAAACGTAGACGCATACTCCTACAAAGAAGCAAGCTACGCAAAGCGTCTGTCTGCGACACGCTGTTCGCGTTCGTAGAAAAGCGGCTACTCTACGAAAACGCCAAAGGCGAAGCTGCTTTTCTACCACTCCAAGCGCAGAGAACACAAAAAGAGAAGAAATAGAAAGAATTTTTGCGTCAGTTTTGAGATATTTTTATTTGGAAGTTTCTTAATACTTTTTTAATGTTGCCTCATGCCTTTCTTTGTCAGGTCAAAAACTCTTTGACGGAGTTATGATACTACTTTGGGAAATCATCAAAATGCGTTCGCCACATTTATATAAAGGTGTTTGCATTCCTACTCTTTGGCTCCAGTGCCCGATACCCAATGTAACTTTTCTAATGGTTGTTACTCAATTTATAGTAGTGGGAATTATAACACTAGTATAAAGAGATTTTCGTAAAAATTTATGAGCGCAAAAGTTGATGGAACTTTAAGGATTGCTGGCTACCAAATCATCGAGCAACTTTATTCAGGTTCTCGTACTCAAGTGTATCGGGCAATTCGAGAATGCGTAGGCGCAGCCCGCCGCAGGCATCGCCTACCAGTTGTCATCAAGCTCTTAAAACGAGAATACCCAACTTTTACCGAATTAGTCCAGTTTCGCAACCAATATGCGATCGCTAAAAACCTAGATATTCCCGGCATTATCAAACCCTACAGCCTGGAAGCCCATCATAATGGCTATGCCTTAGTCATGGAAGACTTTGGTGGTGTTTCCTTGCGGCAATTTACTCAAGGAAAAACACTGACATTAGAGCAATTCTTACCCATTGCTCTGCAACTACTAGAAATCTTACACAAGTTACATCAACAGCGCGTCATTCACAAAGACATCAAGCCAGCCAACATCTTGATTCACCCTGACACGAAACAAATCAAGCTGATTGACTTTAGTATTGCCTCGCTCTTACCACGAGAAACCCAGGAACTTCAGAGCCTCAATGGACTAGAAGGAACGCTAGCCTATCTGTCGCCAGAGCAAACCGGACGGATGAACAGAGGCATTGACTACCGCAGTGACTTCTATTCTTTAGGTGTGACTTTCTTTGAATTACTGAGTGGAAAATTGCCCTTTGAGTCCTATGAACCGATGGAGTTGGTGCATTACCACATTGCGAAACTTCCACCTAGCCTGTGCGATTTCAACCCCAAATTGCCCTTGATGCTGGGCGAAATTGTCCGCAAACTGATGGCGAAGAACGCCGAAGACCGCTATCAAAGTGCGCTAGGACTTAAACATGACCTTGTTACCTGCTTAGAACAGTGGCGAGAAACAGGCAAACACACCTGGTTTGATTTAGGACAGCGAGATATTAGCGATCGCTTTCTCATACCCGAAAAACTCTACGGACGGGAATCGGAGGTACAAACGTTACTAGAAGCATTTGGTGATGTTGCCAATGGTGGCTCTCAACTGATGCTAGTGGCAGGTTTCTCTGGTATTGGCAAAACCGCAGTCGTCAATGAAGTGCATAAACCGATTGTGCGCTGGAACGGCTACTTCATCAAAGGCAAATACGACCAGTTCAACCGCAACATTCCTCTGTCTGCTTTTGTACAAGCCTTTCGCGATTTGATGGGACAGTTGCTTAGGGAAAGCGATACTCAACTGGAGCAATGGCAAAGTAAGATTTTAGCGGCAGTTGGAGAGAACGGACAACTTCTGATTGAGGTGATTCCTGAACTGGAGCAGCTGCTCGGCAAACAGCCTGCGATCGCTGAACTATCGGGCGGTGCGGCACAACACCGTTTCAATCTGCTGTTCCAAAAGTTCATTCAGGTGTTCGCGACCAGAGAGCATCCGTTGGTAATATTTCTGGATGATTTGCAGTGGGCGGATTCGGCATCGCTGAATTTGCTGAAGTTGTTGATGGCTCAGAGCGATTGCAGCCATCTATTTATTATTGGCGCATACCGCAACAACGAGGTGTTTGCGGCTCATCCGCTGATGTTGACGCTAGATGAAATTGAAAAAACTTCTTCTGGCATCAAAACCTTGAGCCTAGCTCCCTTGAGTCAAGCAGATGTCAACCATTTAATCGCCGACTCTCTCAGTTGTACGACGGCACAGGCATTACCGTTAACAGAGTTAGTCGATCGAAAAGCCAAAGGCAATCCCTTTTTCACAACTCAGTTTTTGAAAGCGCTACATGAAGATGGGCTGATTACCTTTAATTGGGAGACAGGTTTTTGGCAGTGTGATATAGCACAAGTGCGATCGCTTGCTCTGACTGATGATGTGGTGGAATTTATGGCACAACAACTTCAAAAATTGCCTAACATCACTCAAGATGTTCTGAAACTGGCAGCCTGTATCGGCAATCAGTTCGATTTGGCGACGTTAGCGATCGTTTATGAAAAGTCGCAAGCAGAAACCGCTTCCGACTTGTGGAAAGCATTGCAAGAAGGATTTATCATTCCTACCAATGAAATTTACAAGTTTTATCAGGATTCCTCATTGGCGATCGGTCATTTGCAAATGACAAATGACGAAGGACAAATGACGGTTTACAAATTCTTGCACGATCGCGTCCAGCAAGCTGCTTATTTTCTGATTCCAGACGAACAAAAACAGATCGCTCACCTAAAAATTGGGCAACTATTACTGACTCATACGCCTGTTACCAAACAAGACGAAAAATTATTTGAAATCGTTAACCAACTTAATATCGGCAAATCCCTAATTGTCGATTTATCTAAGCAAAAAGAACTCGCCCAACTCAATCTGAAAGCTGGACAAAAAGCCAGAGCCGCAACTGCCTATACAGCGGCATTTGAGTATTCCACTACGGGCATCGCCTTGTTAGCTGAGGATATGTGGCAAACGCAGTATGAGTTAACCTTAGCCCTCTACGAAGCTGCCACTGAAGCCGCTTACCTGAGCGGCAACTTTGAGCGGATGACACAATTGGCGGCAATCATTACAGAACACTCTAGAAACTTGTTGGATACGATTAAGGTCTATGAAGTTCAAATTCAAGCAGCTCAAGCCCAACATCAATTTATAGAAGCAGTAGAGATTGCTCTCAAGAGTGTGGAGCGTTTAGGAAACAGCCTTCCAAAGCAACCCAGTCAATCAGATATTGCCAAAGCATTTGAGACGACTAAATCCATCTTGGCTGGAAGGCAACCACTGGATTTAATCAATTTACCCCAAATGACAGATCCTAACAAATTAGCAGTTGTACGGATTCTTGCCACTGTCACTTCTGCTGCTTTTGTTGTCACTCCAGCGCTCTTACCATTTATTGTTCTCGAACAGGTCAATTTATCCGTTCAATATGGCAATAGTTCATTTTCGGCAATTGGCTATGGCTACTATGGAATGATACTTTGTGGGATGACAGGAGAGATTGACTCTGGCTATGAGTTTGCACAACTAGCACACTTGTTGCTGGAACATTTCAATGCCAAAGAACTAAAGTCCAGAGTCTATGTCGGAATTTACTGTTGCGTGTGGCATTGGAAAGAGCCGCTCAAGAACTCCTTACCATTTCTCCGGGAAGGCTACGAAGTTGGATTGGAAACCGGAGATTTAGAATCGGCTGCTATTTGCGGATTCATTTACATCTCATATTGTTGGTTTCTGGGCAAAGAATTAATCGATCTCAACCGAGAGAGCGTTGCCTTCCGAGATCAGCTTGGGCAGCTCAACCAACAAGGTCTTACCAGCCATCTGACCGTTTTTCAGCAACCAATTTTGAATATGCTGGGCGATTCTGCTGAACCTTGGCAGCTGACTGGAAATGCCTTTAATCGAGAGGAAATTGTGCCAGTTCTCCAGCGATCGGGCGATCAGACTGCGCTGTATTATTTCTATGCCAACCAACTTGGTCTGTGTTATATGTTTGGCAAGTTTGAGTTGGCGGTGTCAGCTGCGATCGCTGCTGAAAATTATATAGGTGGTGCTACAGGCTTATTCATCGTTCCGCTCTGCTACACCTATGATTCTCTAGCCCATCTGGCAATCTATTCTCAGGTTTGTGAGGCACAACAGCAAAACATTCTGCAACGGGTGGCTAAAAATCAGGAAAAAATGAAAAAGTGGGCTGATCGTGCTCCAGAAAATTACCTGCACAAATTTTATTTAGTTGAAGCCGACCTATACCGAGTTTTAGGGCAGAAATCAGAGGCAATAGATTTGTACGATCGCGCCATAACTCTAGCTAAAGAACACGGTTATACCCAAGAAGAAGCCCTAGCCAATGAACTGACCGCTAAGTTCTACCTCGATTGGGGTAAACAGCGCATTGCCCAAGAATACATGACCCAAGCCTACTATGGCTATGCTCGTTGGGGCGCTAAAGCCAAAGTCGCCGACTTGGAACGACGCTATCCCCAACTCCTCGCCCCCATCTTAGAGCAAACCCGTTCTCCCTTCTCTACTAACGAAACTATCTTCATCTTGGAGAGTGTTACCTCCACCAGTTCCGCCACTTCCAATAGTAGCAACGTCTCTGTTGCTTTAGATTTAGCTACCATTCTCAAAGCTTCCCAAACTCTTTCTAGGGAAATCGAACTTGAAAAACTGCTTTCAGCTTTGCTGCATATCGTCATTGAAAATGCTGGAGCCGATAAATGTGTATTCATGCTTTTGGAGTCAGAGCGGTTGCTAGTTCAGGCTTTAGCACAACTTTCCCTGAGCAGTCTACAGAACCAAGCTGCCAAAGTTGATTTCTACCCGATGTTATTCAACCCACAGCCTGTTGAAGACTCAGTTGATGTACCAGTTCGCTTAATTAATAACGTCAAACGCAACTTACAACCAGCAGTAATTACTGATGCCACGGTGCATCCGCAATTAATTAACGACCCGTATATTCAGCAACAGCAACCCAAGAGTATCTTGTGCAGCCCGATTTTGCATCAGGGTAAGTTGTTGGGCATATTGTACCTGGAAAATAATTTAGCAACCGGAGCCTTTACAAGCGATCGCGTCGAACTGCTGAACTTACTTTGTGCCCAAGCCGCAATTTCTTTGGAAAATGCCCGAATTTACCAAAATTCTCAAAACTATGCTCAACAGTTGGCACAATCTCTAGCAAAATTGCAAGCTAGTGAAATCCGCTTCCAAAATTTGGCAAATAATATTCCTGGGATGGTGTACCAATTCCGTCTGGAGGTGGATGGTTCAACTTCAACACCCTACGTTAGTTCTGGCTGTCTCGACTTATATGAGTTAGAGCCAGAGTTGGTAATGGCAGGGACGCATAGCGTTTACGCCATGAATCATCCTGACGATCGCCCGGCTATTGCCCAAGCGCTCGCTTACTCTGCCCAAAATCTCACACCCTTTGAGCAAGAATGGCGGATTATCCTGCCTTCAGGAACCATGAAATGGATTCAATCTGCGGCTCGGCCAGAGCGACAAGCCGATGGTGCAATTGTATGGGATGGGGTAGTAATTGATATTAGCGATCGCAAACACGCCGAAGCATCTCTAGCTAAAGAACGAGAGTTTTTGAATGCCATCATTCACAATATTACCGATGGGATTGTTGTTTGCGATGCTAGTGGCAAATTGACTCTATTTAACAAAGCAACTCGTGAATTTCATGGCTTACCAATAGAATCATTACCACCAGAACAATGGACAGGACGCTTCGATCTCTATCAACCTGATGGTCAAACACCCCTATCAAGAACTCAAATTCCTCTGTTTCGCGCCTTGCAAGGAGAAATCGTCGAAAATGCCGAAATGGTAATTGCGCCGAAGCATGGCTCTAGGAGAATTTTATTAGCTAGTGGACAAGCAATCTTTGATGCTTCGGGTAACAAACTCGGTGCAGTAGTTGTCATGCGAGATATTAGCGAAAGGGCGCGGCTTGAAGCCGAACGCAAACTTGCTGAACTTGCCTTGCAGCAAAAATCACAAGATTTAGAACAAGCGTTAACCGATCTGCAAAACGCCCAATTGCAAATGGTGCAAAGTGAAAAAATGTCAGCGCTAGGGAATTTAGTTGCTGGTGTCGCTCACGAAATGAATAATCCCCTTGGTTTTATTGCTGCTAGTCTAAAACTTGCTAAACCTACTTTTACAGATGTAATTGAACACTTAAAACTCTATCAAGAAACCTTGCCTAATGGGAGTGATGAAATCAAAGACCATGCCCAAGAAATCGACTTGGATTATAGCTTAGAAGACTTGCCTAAGATGATTGATGCCATGTCGATGGCGTGCGATCGCCTGAAAAATATCAGCACCAGTTTACGAACTTTCTCGCGTGCCGATAAAGATTATAAAGTACCATTTAATATTCACCAAGGCATCGACAGCACGATTTTAATTTTGAAACATCGTCTCAAGGCTAACGAGCAACGTCCAGCAATTGAAGTGATAACTGAATACGGCACTTTACCTCAAATTGAGTGTTTCCCTGGACAACTAAATCAAGTGTTTATGAATCTACTAGCAAATGCTATTGATGCCTTGGAGGAATCGAATATCGATCGAAGTTTTGACGAAATTAAAGCAAATCCAAACTGCATTACAATTACCACTACAGTCGAAAATAATTTAGTTAAAATTACAATCGCTGATAATGGGAAGGGTATCGAGGAAGAAGTAAAACAAAAAATGTTTGACCATTTATTTACGACAAAAGCTGTCGGAAAAGGCACAGGATTAGGACTTGCGATCGCTCGACAAATTATTGTAGAAAAACATGGCGGAGCGATCGCAGTGAATTCCCAACTTGGGGAAGGAACTGAATTTGTGATTCAGCTACCGTTATCGGTATAATTAAATTTTAGCTTTCTTAAGTATGGTATTCAGATGGAGTCTGAACCCCCACCTGATTTGTCTCCTTGTACCCTTCTTCAAGCTTTCCCCGCTACCACCGAGTTTTTCTTCAAAAGTTCCACAGCGGCTTGATATTGCAAATCCGCTTCAGTACCAATCTGTTCGCGGTTAATGGCTGGTTGAGAAATAACTTTATCTGGCTTAATACCTAGTTTGTTAATATCACGGTGTTCAGGAGTTTCATACTTAGCAATTGTGACTGCTAAACCCGAACCATCTGATAGTTCAAACAAGGATTGAATTAATCCCTTGCCAAAGGTAGTTTCGCCTACCAACTGGGCACGACCGTTATCTTGGAGTGCGCCAGCAAGAATCTCACTGGCACTGGCAGTTCCTTGATTTACCAAAATCACCAGAGGATCTTTCGTCAAAGCTGGCCCAAAGGCTTCAAAACTACCTTGAATACCTTGCCGGTTAACAGTGTAAACAATAGTGCCAGAATCTAACCAGAGACGGGCAATTTCAATTCCTGATTGCAATAATCCCCCAGGATTATTTCGTAAATCTAGAATGTAGGCAGCAGCGCCTTTTTTTTCTAGACTAGAAATAGCGTGTGCCAATTCCGTTGAAGCGTTGGCATTAAATTGTGTAAGACGTAGGTAGCCAATGGGTGTACCCTCAGCAGAAACACGCAAATCTGAAACCACAGGGTTAAGGGCAATGCGATCGCGTGTCAGTCTAATTTCCGTTTCTGCCTCTCCGTCCCGTTCGATTACGAGAGTCACAAGGCTGCCACTGGGCCCGCGCATTCTGGTAGCAGCTTCATCAAGGGTGAGATTTTCTGTGGAAACACCTTCAATTTTGAGAATGCGATCGCGTGGTCGAATCCCCGCTTTATCTGCCGGTGAACCGGCGATAGGAGCCACTACTTCTAACTTTCCATTCTCAGAATTCAAGGCAATTTGCAATCCTACTCCAGTCAGTTCCCCAGAAGTATTGACCTGCAAGCTGCGGTACTGTTCTGGATCTAAAAAGCGGGTAAAAGGATCGTCGAGGCTCTTGAGCATCTTCCCAATTGCCTCATAACTGGCATTTGAGTCTGGCAGTGGTTTTTCCAGAACCTTTTGCCGCACAGCCGCCCAGTTTTGATGATTAAATGTCTCATCTAGATAAGTACGATTAACAATTCGCCAAACTTCCGAAACCAGCTTTTGTTCTCCAGTCAAAGCCAGCGATGGCTGAGTGAGGGTACCCAACGCCAAGCAAACCGCCATTAACAATGAAAATCCAACCCGAAAGACTTGTTTATTCATGAACCCCATTATCAATTCCACCTCAACCCAAATTGCCTAGATAATGCCCACTTCCTCTGTTGTTGATGAAATCTATCTCTCGATTATGTTACTTTTTTTATAGAAGTGGTGCATTTTTCTCATCAAGTTGTTCAGTCAACTGATGCATCGTATCCACTCGCCAAAGGATAAAATCTACTTTGTGTCCACCATTTTGTGTGTAGGGGCGTAAAGAGATCGCAATATATTCCATCTTTACAAAGTGTAAAGTTTCTGAAGTCTCTTAGCACACTCAAAGCCCAAAAGCAAAGAAAAAAACTCCCCTTTATTAAAATCCCAAAATTGTTAATTGGGAGAGAAGTCTGACCGAAGGCTTCTGCCGATTCAGAACTTCGGGATTTATCAACCGCAACCGACTTTTAGGAACTTGAGATTGTATGGCCAACGTTTACGACTGGTTTGAGGAACGCCTGGAAATTCAGGCACTCGCCGAAGACGTTACTAGCAAGTACGTCCCTCCCCACGTCAATATCTTTTACTGCCTGGGTGGAATTACCCTGGTTTGTTTTCTCATCCAGTTTGCTACTGGATTTGCCATGACGTTCTACTACAGGCCAACAGTTACTGAAGCTTTCTCCTCAGTGCAGTACATCATGACTGATGTAAACTTCGGTTGGCTAATTCGCTCCATCCATCGCTGGTCTGCCAGCATGATGGTGTTGATGATGATTTTGCACGTCTTCCGGGTTTATCTCACTGGTGGTTTCAAAAAGCCTCGCGAATTGACCTGGGTAAGTGGTGTAATCCTAGCTGTGATCACCGTTTCCTTCGGAGTTACAGGCTATTCTCTACCTTGGGATCAAGTTGGCTACTGGGCTGTGAAAATCGTTAGCGGCGTACCAGAAGCAATTCCCGTGGTTGGAGTTCTGATTTCCGACCTGCTGCGCGGCGGTTCCAGTGTTGGTCAAGCAACACTAACTCGTTACTACAGCGCACACACATTTGTACTGCCTTGGTTGATTGCAGTATTCATGCTGTTTCACTTCTTGATGATCCGCAAGCAAGGTATTTCCGGGCCTTTGTAATCTCAGCTATTAGCGAAAGGCAACATTTGTTAGTTTTCAGATCGAGTTGTTTGTTTTAAACTTATGAAACACAAGAAATTAATTGCACATAAGTTCCAAAAAACAAATACTTGTATCTGAAGCCTCAAGCTATAAACAACTTCAGGCGGATGACTGTAGATATAGAAACGCTGTTTTCCGCCTTTTGGTTGCCTAGTAGCTGATAGCTTTCACAAATGCTTTAATTTAACTTAAGCAGGAGAGCACATTTAAAAATGTCAACACAAAAAAAACCTGACCTGAGCGATCCTCAGTTAAGAGCCAAACTCGCTAAAGGCATGGGTCACAACTACTATGGTGAACCCGCTTGGCCTAATGACTTACTTTACGTCTTTCCAATTGTGATCATGGGTTCCTTCGCTGCGATTGTGGCTCTAGCCGTGCTAGATCCCGCAATGACAGGTGAACCAGCAAATCCTTTCGCCACACCATTGGAAATTTTGCCAGAGTGGTACTTGTATCCAGTCTTCCAAATTTTGCGATCGCTTCCTAACAAACTTTTAGGAGTGTTAGCAATGGGTTCCGTACCAGTAGGTCTTATCCTCGTTCCTTTTATTGAGAACGTGAATAAGTTCCAAAACCCCTTCCGCCGTCCAGTTGCAACCACAGTATTCCTTGTTGGTACTCTTGTCACCGTGTGGCTAGGTATTGGTGCTGCTTTGCCATTGGATAAATCTTTGACCTTGGGACTATTCTAAATTAGTCACCACAAAGTGCTTTGACGCCTGTGAGTTTCAAGAGCAGATGCAGATGTGCTTTTGAAAGCAATCAACAGGCGTCAATTTTAACGGGAAAGAATTCAGAAGCTAGAATGGGCTAAACGCCCTGCTACCGCTAACAGAATTAAATTGTGAACTAAAAAGCGGATAACGCCACCAAAGCGAGTCCGTGTATCTTACGGGAAAGCAAGTTATGCATAGCGTCTTATAGATAGTCTCTGCATAAATGGGTTTAAGTTCCCCACTAAATATGCTTTTTTTAGTGGTCAACAAGATATTGTTGGATCTGTAGCCAAATCCCGCAGTGTATCCCTCACTGATTTCCTTCTGAATTCTTCTTCAATAGTTCAGATTGCTTCTGGGATTTGCAGTTTTGGATAGAAAACCTATTCCAAAATATCAAATCATCAAAAGTCAACAAATACAAACATTTCTTACTTAACGTAAGTTGCTAGTTACAACCCTCAGAATGCCAAAATCATTCATGTTTTGTATTTTGGTACATAGAATATGTCAATTTAGATTTTTTTATGTCAGAGAAATTTTGCGAACAGCGCAGAATTTAATAACTAGCAACTTGGGTTTATTTATATTCAACTCACAGTTAATGCTTAGTATAGTGCAGCAAGACCATCTGACGGTTAAGAGCGAACTCAGGCTCTTAAACCAGGTGCAAGAATGGTTTGAGCAATTTTGTCTGCAACACTTGTCTCAACTTGGCTGGTCAAAAACCCAACTCGATCGCCTCAATTTAGCATTAGCAGAAGGCTTTACTAACGCTGTTCGTCACGCTCATCATGCTTTACCCCCAGAAACAATCATTGAAATTAACGTTTATCTGTGGATTGACCGACTAGAGATTAGAATTTGGGATTATGGAAAACCTTTCAATCCTGATGCGATCGCAGAGCCAGCCCCAGGTACTCTGCAAGTAGGTGGGTATGGATGGTTTCTTCTGAGGCGGTTGGCCGATCGGGTTGTATACGAACGTGGTGCGGATGGTAGAAATTGCCTGCTCATTGTCAAATACTCTGTAGAAGCACAAAAGTAACACTGAAATAGTCAAGGTTAAGGGAAAGAATAATTCTGATGTCAATTTTGGCTTGTGAGGGGAGTGTAACTTAAAGAAGAAGTATCGACAGAAAACGATGGCTTTTCTTCTCTAAAATATTCTCTTGTACTTAGGATTCAAACAAATAAAACTTCTCATATAGCCGTTACCAAGCTAATTAAGGGTTTGCCAAAAGTTGAGCTATACACTTTCAAATAGAAGCGGTTTTTGCTAAAATACATGGTTATTTGATTGATAAAAGTATACTCTTTTTTCAATATTATTTAAATTGGAGAAATATATTTTTTTCATGAAATTGCTTATCATTATTATGATTTTTTTGTAAACCTTTAAGTAAATTTTTTGTATAAAAAGAACTAGTGAATCTAGTAAAAATAGCATTCGAGCTACACTAGCTCCCTTGTTAAGATTTGTCAGCAGTGTTGAGAGTCTTGATGTTTGTTCTCCAACAAGTGCCATTTCGTGCTTAGAGAGATAGACAGAATAAAAGACAAAATATGACTAAGACAGCCTTAATTACCGGAATTACTGGTCAAGATGGCTACTATCTCAGCCATTTGCTCCTCAATCGAGGTTATCGAGTTGTCGGATTAGTGCCCCCAGATCGACAACCTAATTTGAAAAAACTGGGAATACTGGCAAACCAAGTAGAAATTTTTACAGTTGACTTGAGGGATAATGCGGCACTGTTGACCGCAGTTGAACAACTGCGTCCCCAAGAGATTTACAATTTGGCGGCTCCCAGTTTTGTACCCGACTCCTGGAACGACCCATTGGGAACTTTGGATTTAATAACTGGTACAGCTACTAGGCTCTTGGAAGCAGTACGAAAAGTTGGTTTGTCTACCAGATTTTATCAAGCCAGCAGTTCAGAAATGTTTGGCGATGTATTCCTCTCGCCTCAAGATGAAGAAACCGCTTTTCGTCCCAAAAATCCTTATGCTGCGGCTAAAATGCACGCCCACTGGACGATGGTGCATCATAGACAGCGCTATGGACTATTTGCCTGTAGCGGAATTTTATATAATCACGAGTCTCCTCTACGCGCACCTGGGTTTGTCACACGCAAAGTTTCTTTAGCGGCTGCATCAATTAAATTGGGTTTAACTGACACCTTAGAAATGGGTAATCTGGATGCCAAACGTGATTGGGGCTTTGCAGGTGATTATGTAGAGGCCATGTGGCGAATGTTGCAAATTGATGAACCAGAAGAATATGTGATTGGCACTGGTAAACTACACAGTGTGAAAGATTTAGTTGCCACAGCCTTTGAGTCAGTCGGCTTGGATTGGAAGCAGTATGTAGTTTTAAATACTAGCTTGTTACGACAAGATGAGCATTTTCAACTAGTAGCTAACCCCAGCAAGGCTAAAAAAAACCTCGGCTGGGAACCCCAAGTAAGCTTTGAGGAACTTTTAGAAAAAATGGTAAAAACAGATTTGGAGCGATTACAAAGCGGTGCAATCGCGCCCTTATCGCAAGTGTAAATAATCTAATATGCAAATCACTACAGTGACAAAAAACCTGAATTTAGGTAATAAAGTTAATAAACAAACTAACCATATCTTCGTGTTTTTAGAAATTTTTGCTCATGAAGGTGGTATTCAATCCTATATAAAAGATATTTTTCGCGCCTATTTGGCATTGGGTCAAGACTACAAAGCAGAAGTATTTTTGCTGCGAGATAGTGCTGATAGCTTAAATCCGTTTGAAGACGAAAACTTAAAATTTCATTACTTTAAAAATCAGTCTCCCTATTTGGGGAGATTGCAAATGGCAGCAGCTTTACTGAAATGTCTGTTGCAGAGCCGTCCGCAGCAGGTTTTCTGCGGTCACATTAACTTAGCAGTATTAATCCAAACACTTTGCCAGCCTTTGGGGATTCCTTACACCGTGCTAACTTACGGCAAAGAAGTCTGGGAACCGTTGAAAAATCAGGAACGTCGTGCCCTGATATCAGCAGAGAGAATTTGGACAATTAGTCGCTACAGCCGCGATCGCGCTTGTGTTGCCAATAGTCTAAACCCAAACATGGTACAGATGATGCCTTGTGCAATTGATGCGGATAAATTTACTCCTGGCTCCAAACAACCAGAATTAATCCAGAAGTATGGCTTAACTGGCGCGAAAGTGTTAATGACAGTAGCGCGGTTATGGTCAGGAGATATTTACAAGGGTGTAGATGTCACCATTCGGGCATTACCACAAATCGCTGAAGTTTTCCCAGAAGTGAAATATTTGGTAATTGGTCGCGGCGATGACCAACCACGATTGGCGCAGCTAGCAAAAGATTTAGGCGTGAGCGATCGCGTTGTGTTTGCTGGTTTCGTTGCCACAGAAGAATTAATGGAACATTACCGCCTTGCTGACGCCTATATTATGCCTTCGCAAGAAGGCTTTGGCATAGTTTATCTAGAAGCAATGGCTTGTGGAGTGCCGGTGTTATCTGGTGACGATGATGGCTCCGCTGACCCCTTGCAAGATGGTAAACTGGGATGGCGAGTCCCACACCGCAATCCTGATGCTGTAGCAGCAGCTTGTATAGAAATGCTTCAAGGGAATGACCAGCGATGCGATCGAGAGTGGCTAAGAGAACAGGCGATCGCTCTGTTTGGCTTAAATGCCTTTCAACAGCACTTACACAAAATGCTGCTATCCTCAGTAATAAAGTCCATTTGAGTCCAAATGACAAATGACCACTGACTAAAATCGCTATCCTAGAAGGAGAGCAGGACGAAATTTATTAAAAATGAGCTTTAAGTCATTTCAATTGAATCTTTTAAATCTCCGCCCTTGGCTCACCCTGCTGGCAGTTGTTTGGTTGCTGGCATCAGTGGGCTTGGGTTGGTTAGTTAATTCATTGCTAATTATTTTCGGGTTGCTGTTGTTAACACCTATTGTGGCTTTTTTTGGCTTTCGTTGGTGGCTGCAACGCAACTTGGTTGCCGATCAATGTCCCGTATGTGGATATGAATTCACAGGCTTAAATAACAGTCAGTTGCAATGTCCTAACTGTAAGGAATTACTGTTAGTGCAAAATAGTCATTTTCAGCGCTTCACACCAGAAGGCACAATTGATGTCACTGCTGTCGAAGTTCCCGCTAAATCACTGGAAGAATAGTCATTAGTCATTTGTCCTTTGCTAATGACTAATGACTATTTATTTTTTTGTGAGATTGAGAGGTTGTAAGTATACTGTTGCTGGGATAGTTCGCCCACATACAGCGAGTATTTTCCTGCCTGCCAATAACCAGAAAGTTCTGATTTACTTCCAGAGTAACTATCTGCTAATACACAAAAGCGCCCTCCAGGCCCGTCGAGCAGGAGTGTTGGCTTTCCTTGACTCTCTACTGTTAATCGTAAATAAGGTAGTGACTCTGTAACTTGGATAACTTGACTAGGTTCAGTGGTAATATTGCCACAATTACTTTTGACAGTTCCCCCAGACTTTCCCTTCAAAACCACTGGATCTGGTTGGAAATTTCGACCAATTTGAATTGTCGGTGTCTGTGCCAAATTAGCCTCAGTGAAAGCCAAACTCATCGCCAAAGCTGTGGGAATAATTGCAAGTAGCCTCAGAGTCTTCATTTTAATTAATGCTCCAGATTTTTTTTAGAGCAATATTGTTATACAGTCCGATCTATATAGACGAGAGCAATTCCTCTTGGTTCCAAAAGGTGCCGTATAAAGTAATACTAGTGAGTTCAGGATTCTTTGTGAAGATTTGATAGGTGTATGTAGAGAGGTTGCATTGCAACGTCTCTAGAATTGATGTCTGAAAGGTCTTGCACGCACAGAGATTAGCTAAAATCACCAAGACAACCACCAAAAAGAGAATTTGGTTAGTCTATTGTTGAATAAGTATGCTAATGAGTTAGGAAAGATTGATGAATCCTCAACCAGAAGAAGACTTACAGCGTCGTCTCAATCAGCTAGACGCAGAGATTAATTCCCCGCCTGGGGTGGTTTCACAAGAACAAAAACAAACGCCTCAGTCTGTTTTTGCCAGCTTCAACTTGCAACTGGAGCGATTTCAGATTTGGTTCAACAGCTTATCTGGGGCAAAAAAGCTGGTAGTTTCAGCTGTGACGGTGCTAGTAGGCTTGGCGATACTGCAAGCAGTGTTTAAACTAGTTGCATCTGTAATCAGTCTGGCACTTTTGGCAGTGTTAGTGTATGTTGGATACAAAATTTTTGTGTCTGGTAGCTTTCAACGTAAGCAATAAGTTGATATGCATTTACTTTGCACTCTGCCCAAAGTTATGAAAGTCAGGAGCCGAAATAAAAACGGCTTCTGACTTACAGAGGATTTCCAGGAAGTTGAAGTACACAAGCTAAGTGTCAAAACTAGGTATAAAGCCTATTTGATTTCTGTTAGGGCAGCCCATTCAGACTCCAAAATTCTGCTGCATAACTCCTAAATCCTATTTCAATATGCTTTTCTTTTTGCTGACGAGCTTAGTCTATTTTAATTGTGCCGATCGCGGCGTAGAAATAATATCAAAGGAAATTATACGATGACCTCACCAATTGTCAGAAGAACTAGTAATCAATCTGGTCAGTCAAAAAAATCGGAAAGAGCCAATTCGCTGCTGCTAGGAAGTAGGCGTTTTGCTGCTTGGGCGGCTGAAATCACACTAGTGGTGACTAGTGGGTTGATTCCCTTCGGCATTGGTGTCTATGCCAATTCTAGAAGCGATCTGAACCGAGTGCCGCTGAACCCCGTGCTGGTAGTCACAGAAAGAGCGATCGCCAGACCCCTAGCTCTACCTGTGAGCTATGGCATCCGTAACGTTGCATGGCCGACTAATATTTTGTGGACAATCGCCTTGTTAGCGCCTGTAACTCTCTCTTGGTGGCAATTGTATTTATTAGCTAAGACTGGTAGCACAATTCCTAAACGTTGGTTAAAAGTGCGGGTTGTCAACGAGCAAGGGAAACCGCCCGGATTGGGGGCAGTTGCGATCAGAGAAGGAGTTGGACGTTGGACAGTACCCATTTCCATTGCCTATCTACTGTGGCGCTACAGCTTTGCTTTTCCCAATTTAGGATTATTCACATTTTTGTCTTTATTAATGATTGTGGGTGAAGGGATTGGCTTACCGTCACGTCAAGGGCGTCGCGCACTCCACGATCGACTCGCAGGTACTTATACAATCGATGCAATCTTAGCTAGCAACAGACAAGCTCAGTCTGCTGACGGTAATGAAGAAGCAGAATGGCAAGAGGGAGAAGAATTAGCGGCAGAGCGAACCAGCCAGTCACCTAATTTGTGGCGGCGAATACAGCAAAATCCCAATCTGACTTTGTTCGGGGTAGGGCTGACGAGTATGACTGCTGTGTTGGCAACTTTAATCGGCACTCAAGTTTATATCCAAATTCAACAATCCCAGCGAGCAACCAAGCAAATCAACAGCCAACAATTCCTCGAACTTGTCAAACAATTGACTCCCAACTCTGGGGCGACTAATGAGCAACGCCAAAGTGCAATTCTGGCTATGGGTGGTCTTAATGACCCACAATCGATTAAATTTCTGGCGGATTTATTAGTTAGCGAAACTGACCCCAGCCTTCTGGATACAATTCAACAAGCTTTGACAACTGTCGGGCCTCAAGCCATCCCAGAACTTAAAAATAAGAATCAGTTTTTGGTGAGCGAACTGGAATCTGTAGGTAGCACTGCAACCAAAGAGCGGGAATTACGCCAAGGTCGGTTACAAAGAAACCAACGAACAATCAACAAGATTCTCTCTGTTTATAGCGGTAAAAAACTCGACGGTGTTGACCTTAGTAGAACCCAATTAGGTCAAAGCGGTACTTCTGGAAGTTCCTTCTTCAACTTGGTACTGGACAATCTTGATTTATCAGGAGTTAGGTTTAAATCTGCAAATCTTAACCAAGCTAGCTTTAAGGGTAGCCGCTTCCGGGGTGTGGGTGAAGATGGACGCTGGGATACCTACGACGATGTAATGGCTGATTTAAGCCAAGCTCAGTTGCAGCAAGCTAATCTCACTGATGCTAACCTCAGTCGCGTCTTGATGAACCGCATCGATTTGAGTCGTGCCACTCTTAACAGAGCCAACTTATCCAACGCGCGTTTATATGATGCTAAACTCAACAGCACCCAACTAGTAGGAGCCGATCTGCGAAACGCAGTTTTAGAAAAAGCTAGCTTGACTGGGGCTGATTTAGGCGATGCCAAATTGAACGAAGCCAATCTGTATGCAGCGCGTTTAGGTCGCGCCACTGCGATCGGCACGCAATTATCTTTTGCCAACTTAATTAACACTGATTGGCAAGGGGCAGATTTATCAGGAGCTTATTTGGATCGTGCTAACCTCAGCAATGCTAACTTCAGCGCTACTCGTTTAACTGGTGCTGTTTTACGTTCTGCCCAAATGGAAAACGTTAACTTGCAAAATGCTGACCTGAGTCTTGCAGATTTACGAGGGGCAAATGTTGCTGGAGCAGATTTTAAAGGAGCAATTCTCGCTCCTAGCAAACAAGATCCAGCAGATCAATTTGTCCAAACCCCAGATTTAGGCTCAGTATCTGCCGTAGTCCAAGGGGTTGATTTTTCTCAAGCCAAAAATTTAGATGCCAAGCAATTAGCATACATTTGTACTCAAGGAGGGATTCATCCCCGTTGCCCGTAGAATGAGAGAGGGGGCAGGGAGCAGGGGAGGATGAGGAGACAAGGAGACAAAGGGACAAGGAGATAAACAAAACTCCTAACTCTTAACTCTTAACTCAGCACTCCTAACGCCCCATGCCCAATGACTAATGACTAATTGGTGTGAGGAGTTGGTTATGAAATATATTCCATCTTTGGTTTCAGTTTTGGGGGCTGGTTTGGTCTTGAGTCTGGCGAGTACGAAACCAGCACAAGCTCAAGTAGCTTATGGCAGTTATATTGGTATCGGCCCCACTGTTGGTTTTACCGATGGTATCCAACTTGGGGGGGTGATAGCGGGGCGCTACAAGCTTTTGGAAGCACCAATTTCACTCCGCGCTCAAGTGTTAATTGGTAATAATACGGCTGTTGTACCAACGGTTTCTTACGATATCCCCCTCAACTGGCAAGCTGATGCCTACCTGGGTGCGGGATTAGTTTTAGCTGGTGGTGGTGATTCTTCTCCCGTGGGCGACAAAATTAGTTTTGCTTTACAACCGGGTATTGATTATATGATCCCAAATAGCAATACTGTCCTTTTTGGCAATGCCATTATTGCTTTTGATGCCTACCGAGATAGCAGTGGTACAGCTATCTCTGTACAAGGTGGTGTTGGTTTAAGATTTTAAGGGACACCCTATCCCTAAGAAGCGTTAAACTTCATTGCAAATTAACAAGTTAGTCCAAACAACGTGATAGTTTTTGGTCATGAAGAGAGACAGCACAGGATTAACACAGGAGAACACAGTGGCAATGGAATCAAATTTATTAACGGATGCGGGCGCAGATGAAATGAATCAAGATTTCAGTGAATATGTTGCCAACCTGCAACTTCACATGACTCTGCAAGCTCGTAATCTTGTTCCAACCCTGAAGCAAACACTAGTAGATAGTCGCCACCAATTACTCCATCAAACCCAAGCCCACTTTGAAAAGCTAGTTTCTCGGCAAGGGTTATAAAATATATACAAATTTTAATCAAAATTCAAATAAAATAAGGGCAGATGTTGTTGGGTCAATGCCAATGGTGTTCTCACAAGGTCTGCTTTTTCTGCTTTTTAAGTATTAAGTTACTAAAATCACCCTTTTGGCACAATAGTAGAGAGCAGAAACTAGTTAAGATTATTGCAGCAGTTCCTTCCTTTGAAGAGCAGTTAGTTAAGGCTAAATGGCGGCTCGAATAAAAATGACTTCATTACTTCCCAGAAACCTCAGCGTTATTATCCGACCAGTCCAATATCGGGATCTGGACGGAATTGAGCGCATAACTCAAGAGTCATTCGCAGCCCTTACTCCGAAGGGAGCAGGTTTTGCCATCAGCCAGATGCAAAGGCTGCGTCGCTGGTATGGATTACTCAAATTTTTAAGTTGGTTTCCTAACCCGCTACAGTATCGCCTTTGTGCTTTTGTCGCAGAGCAAGGGCGGATACTTTTAGGAATGATTCAAGTGTCACCCTTTAACCGCACACGTAGCACTTGGCGGATCGATCGAGTGTTGCTAGAGCGTGGTGTCGATAAACAAGGAATTGGTTCGCAACTTTTGCGTCATTGCTTTGAATCGATTCTGGAAGCTCGTACTTGGCTACTGGAAGTTAATATCAATGACATAGAGGCGCTGGCACTATATCGGCAAAATGGATTCCAGCGTCTAGCAGAAATGACGTACTGGGAAATTGGGCCAGAATTACTGGCTGAATTGGCACAAGCAGAGCCAGACTTGCCCAACCTCTTGCCTATAAGTAATGCTGATGCCCAGTTGCTATATCAACTAGATACGGCATCGATGCCACCTCTGGTACGTCAGGTTTTTGACCGCAATACCCGCGACTTTAAAACCAGTTTGTTTGGCGCTTTAACTGATGCAGTAAAGCAATGGCTGACTAAAACAGAAGTAGTCAGTGGTTACGTATTTGAACCGCAACGCAAAGCTGCGATCGGCTATTTTCAGGTGCAACTCGATCGCAAGGGTGAAGTTCCCCATGCTGCAACGCTGACAGTTCATCCTGCTTACACCTGGCTTTATCCAGAATTACTATCTCAACTGGCTCGTATTGCCCAAGATTTTCCCCAGCAAGGGTTACAACTAGCCTCTTCAGACTATCAGGCAGAGCGAGAAGAATATTTGGAGCGAATTGGAGCAAAACGCATAGAACATACATTAGTGATGTCTCGCTCTGTGTGGCACAAGCTACGAGAGTCGAAATTCGTCTCCTTAGAAGGAATCCAATGGACTGATATGCTGCAAGGTTTACAACCAACTCGTAAACCTATACCAGGTGGGATGTCATGGATACAACCAGGGAAGCTGCCATCCTCAGATAAACCACTGCCAATCAAGCCAGAACCGATTAACTTTCCGGTAAAAAATCCTAGCATAGAAACATCGCCGATTACTGAATCAGCAGATGGACAGCAGGAGAAGTAGTGTGATATTCCAAGAGCAACCAAAACCGTTTATTTCCGCCTTGGGACTAGATTTTGGTCGCAAGCGGATTGGTGTAGCTGGATGCGATCGCACGGGTTTAATTGCCACGGGTATCACTACAATTGAGCGCACATCTTTTGAGCAGGATGTCGAGCAAATCCGACAAATCGTTAATGAACGTGAGGTGCAAGTTCTAGTTATGGGCTTACCTTATTCAATGGATGGCTCACTAGGATTTCAGGCTCGTCAAGTTCAGAAATTTACTAAAAGACTTGCTAAAGCACTAAACTTGCCTGTGGAATATATGGATGAGCGATTAACTTCATTTCAAGCAGAGCAACTGCTGATAGCTGAAAACCGCTCTCCATCACGCAATAAAGGTTTGATTGACCGCAAGGCAGCGGCTTTGATTTTGCAACAATGGCTAGATGTTAAACGTGCTAACTCTCCTAGCTCAGTTGCGGCTATTGAATATTGATACCTTTTAACATGATATTCTAAAAACGATTAGCCAGCAGTTGTATCTACGTATAAAGCTATTTGTTTGACATAATATGTCATTAACTATAGTTAAGCGATTTTCAAACTTGCTGGTATTTATTAAATTTCTACATTTCGGCTATGTTTTCCTCTCCATTTCCTGAAGAAAATGATAACGCTCATGCGGGTTCCATCACTTTAACCGATGATAAAGGGCGATCGCTCGACTGTTATATAGAGCATTCCCTAGAGGTAGATGGACAAGAATACGTTTTGCTCCTTCCTGTAGACTCACCTGTAGAAATTTTTTCTTGGGAAGGTGACGGTGAGGAAGAAGAAGCGGTTCTGGTAGAAGATGACACCATCATTGAGCAAATTTTTGCTAACGCCCAAGCTGTACTATCTGAGCAGAACTTGGTACTGAAGAATACAGCTTATGCTTTGACTGTTGCAGGTGATTTACCGCCAGTGGAAGAATCAGAACTCTTCACCCTAGAAATCGAAGACGAAGAGGCAGATTTAGAGCCTGAGCAATTACAGCTACTCGCTAGTTTTTATGAGGAAGATCAGGAGTATGCAATTTATACACCCCTAGACCCTCTGTTGTTTTTTGCACGGATAACAAAAACCGGCGAGCCGGAATTACTTTCTCCAGAGGAGTTTCGGAAAGTACAACCTTTGTTAGAAGAACACCTTTTTAATGAAGTGGAATAAGATTAAAAATTCAAAATGAAAATATTGCATTTTGAATTTTTAATTGGGAATTTTCATTGTAATTAAAATCTACCTAAACCTTTTACCATGTCCCATAAAATGTGGAAGCTATGAAACATTGACACTAAATTGGGACAATTAGTATTGTTTAAAATTATGAAACAAGCATTTTGGTCGTGATTTTCAATTCCATTATCTAAATCTAAAATTGGTATGAGGTGCTGAAAATGGCTTATAGCGATTTTACATTAAGTAAATTTAAAAAGTCATTCAGCATCCGCATTGATGAAAAAACTGATTTATGTGCTGACATAGAACCTTTACAAGCAAGTGAGAAACTCAAAAATTCTTTAGAAGAAACTACAGAACTGGCTTTAGCAATTAATACTGAAAAAGCTCGTTCAGAAATGATTGTCACTCCAATATTGTTGGAGATAAGACGCAGAGCGAGTTATCCAATTAGCTTATTTTCGGGAACAGATTTTAATGTAGATGCAGAAAAAGGTCTGAATGGATACTGTGACTTTATCATCAGTCGTTCTAAAGAGCAGCTAATAATTAATGTGCCAGTGGTGGTTATTATTGAAGCCAAAAACGAAAATATTAAAGGTGGATTAGGTCAATGTGCAGCCGCAATGTTGGCAGCCCAATTGTTTAATCAACAAGAAGGAAATGAAATCAGAAAAATTTATGGTGCGGTAACAACAGGCGATATTTGGAAGTTTTTGAAGTTAGAAGAAAACGATATATTTATTGATTTGAGTAATTATTACATCAAAGAAATAGATAAGATTTTAGGGATTTTATCTCAAAATGTTCAGGGAGAGATTCCAGGATGGAGTTCGACTAACTAAACTATATTGGGTTATGCTCATTTGTCTTAGCTATCTACATTTGACTGTTGACTATGTTCTGGAACAATCTTTTACAGCCTGATTTGATTTTAGAGGGTTCAGTGTTAAACCTAACACCAGATATTATCCAAAAATACGGGCTTAAAGGGCTGGTATTGGATGTAGATGAAACTTTAGTACCTTTTACAGTCGGGATAGCTTCCCCAGAACTACAAGAGTGGGTAGAGCAAATCCGTACCTGTACTGCACTGTGCTTGGTGAGTAACAACCTGAGTGAAGCGCGAATTGGTGGAATTGCGCGATCGCTCAATTTACCTTACTACTTAGGTGCAGCCAAGCCTTCCCGACGCAAAATTAGAGCCGCACTGAGGGGAATGGATCTACCAGTGCATCAAGTGGGAATGGTAGGCGATCGCTTGTTTACTGATGTTTTAGCAGGTAATCGTCTGGGAATGTTTACCATTTTAGTGGAACCGATTGTTCATGCCGATGCGGCTTTGCGCTCTCATCCTGTCCGCAACTTTGAAGTTTGGATATCTGAAATTCTGGGAGCCTCTATTACACCCAAGAAAAAGAAGATTCACAAAAGTTGAAAAATCGTCAGGAAAGTAAATCTAAAGAAATAATTAAGGAATCTTACTGGAACCAAAAAATCGGGGATCATAAGTATTAATAACATGGGGTCAGCCAAAAAAGACCTTAACTCATACTAAGTAAATATACTTCCGTAAAGCGTCAGTCTTCACTATAGAAGAACTGGCGCTTTACATATTGGACTGGGAACTGAGGATTAGTTAGGTATTAGGACTAAGTACTGGGTATTAAGTATTAGACATTAGGTATCGCGAATTGAGTATTACAAATTAGAAAAACTATTCCCCAGTCTACAATCACTGCTAAGAGTATATTACATACAGCCCAACAAACATTTCATGATGCTACATAAAAGTGATACTATATTACTCAATTTCACTTAAGCGTTTATTGAATAATGTTACAACAAAATCCTTTTATTGTCGGAAAAGCCGTACCTCCAGAGCATTTTGTAGGGCGAACATCAGAAATTGCAGCTGCCTTTGATCAAATTTATAACCGCAGCCACTTAGCAATTTGGGGTGGTTCAGGAATGGGCAAAACCTCTTTTTTGCAGAAATTAGAATCACCCCAAGCTTGGCTAGACCACGGAATGGATTCATCCCAAGCCGTAATTGTTCGTTTCAGTTGCGAGAGTATCGCTCCTTTCACTCCCTCAGATTTTTGGGGAGAAATACTCAGCTTTATCAAAGATAAATTAGCAGGTCAATCTGCATTACAGACTGAAATTGATGCAATTCTGCAAGCAGGAAAGCCGGCTAAAGATAACCTGCGACAGATATTACGCAAGCTTAAAGCACAAGATAAATATCTAGTGTTGTTAATAGACGACTTCCATGTAGCACTGCACACGAACCAGGAATACGATGAAGATGCAATGCAAAGATTTTTGAGTGAGTGTCGTAATTTGGCTGTTCACTCTGCTGAGGGACAACATTTGTCGATGATTGTTACTTCTCTTAAGCGTCTTAATGAATTAGGACCAAAGCTTAATCCCAACGCTTCACCCTGGTACAACCATTATCTATTTTTGCGACTCAAGATATTTAATAATAGTGAAATTGACGACATATTTAAGACATTAAGAATACCTGATTTACGGGAAGCAATTAAAGAAATTACAGGCGGACACCCGTCTTTGCTACAAACATCTGGTTTTCTATTGCATAGAGATTTACTCACTGCAAATGCGCCAAATGTAGATAAATTTGTTAGCGATTTTGAAAGTGTGACGCAACAGATTTTTCAAAATATTTGGGAAAGGTGTAGTGAAGTAGAACAAACTCTACTTATGCTAATGGCTCTTTCTGCTTTAAAAGGTCGCCTGCATAAACAAAAACAATTTGATGTTAGTGGTATTGAATTAATTTTTAGTCAAAGAGAAGGAGAGCTAATCAAATTAGAAGAGCAAGGTGTAGTTACTCACTCTGTTCATGAAGAGAAAAATATTTACTCTTTCACTTCATCAACAATGGAGCGCTGGGTAATTCAAGAAATTCGACGAACAGATGAGCAGTGGTTGCAAGCACGAGAAAAAGTTTTTCTCAATTTGATGAGTCGCCAGCAGATGAATAAATTTACTACAGCTATTAAATGGCTATGGAAGAATCAAGACAAAATTCCAAAAATTATGGAATGGTTTGGTAAGTTAGTAGCTGCTTTCCCTAAAGGATTTATTTTACCAAATAATTAGTCTGGGTAAGTAATATGAATGGAGCAAATGGTCGCAGAAATCCTTATATTATTGGTCGTCCAATACATGAACGCAGTAAATTTTTTGGTCGTCAAAGTTTATTTGACTTTATTGAAGATAATCTAAGCCAAGGTGTAAGAGTTATCTTGTTGCATGGTCAAAGACGGATTGGTAAATCATCTGTACTTAAACAGATTCCCAATTTCGTTCAGCTTGATAAATTTATTTTTATCCAATTTGATTTACAAGATAAAGGTAATTTAAGTCTTAGTGATATTCTTTACGATTTAGCTGTGAAAATCACTGAAATAGTTAATGATAAGTCAATACTACCACAAAGGGAATTACTTAAGGAAGAATCAATCTTTTCTGAAGTATTTCTACCACAAGTTTTTCAGAAAATAGAGAATAAAAACTTAGTATTATTACTTGATGAATTTGATGTCGTTAATGATGAATTTTTCCCATATTTATCAAGCCTTATAAATAAGGATAAAATAAATTTATTTGTTATACCAGTAATCGGAAGGTATCTTCATGATTTACCAAATTTGCTGAGTTTATTTAAGAGTGCGCCATCTGAACTAATTGGTTTTCTAGATGATACTAGTGCTAAACGAATGATTGCTAATCCTGCTGAAGGAATTTTGACATATCAAGCAGCAGCAATACAGAAAATTTTACAACTTTCAGCAGGACACCCATGTTTTACTCAAGTTATTTGCTCTACTCTTTTTGAACAAGCAAGAGAAAATAATAAATGGAGTATTGAACGTGCTGATGTAGAGTCAATTTTAACAAAAGCAATTGAAAAAGCTGATTTTTTATTGCAAAATTTTTGGGATGTACTGACTGTCGAAGAAAGAATTATTATGTCAGCTGTAGCAGAGGCTGAAAAAATAGCTATTGGGCAAGGAAAAAGAGTTCCGGAAGACCCATTAAATTTACTTAGTAAAAATGGCATAAATCAGACAGAACAGCTAAGTCAAGCCTGGGAGAGACTAATAGAAATTCGCTATTTATCTGGTAGCGGACGCACAATCACAGTGGAATTAATTCGTTGTTGGTTGCTACAATATCATTCTCTACAAAATGAAATTCAAGCTTTAAAAATACAAGAATTACAAACACTAGAAAGTGAAAACGTTAAAGATATTGTTAATAACTTAGTCGAAGTAGCAAATTTCTGGTCTGAACAGGGACAATACCAACTAGCATTACAGCATTACGAACAAGCTCTAGAAAGAGATCCTAATAGTTTTAATATTAAAGTGTCTTTGGCTGAACAATATTTAAAAGTAAGAGATTTTGAAAAATCCTTAGAATGTCACAGAGAACTTTACCAGGTAGATCCTGAAAATTTTCAAATAAGATATTTAGATGCGCTATCAGCATATGGACATTATTTAATAATTCAACGAAAATACAAATTAGCAAAGAAACAGTATAACGAAATTTTAAAAATTGAGTTTAACAGAAAATCGGCTAAAGAGAGACTATTAGAAATAGAAATTTATGAAACAACAAGAGGCATTTTTAGGAGACCACCGCGAATTCCCAGAGGTATAACTTTAGTAGGAATTTTAGCAGGAATAACAATTTTTGGAATTGTATTTTATGTTGCTAATAGCTTATCATCAGGCTGTTCTCCAGGTCAACAGAAAGAGTTTATTCTTTTTTGTATAGAAGATAAAAATATAGTCAGTAACGGCGATCGCACTTTTTTTCCTAATGTTAAAAACATTGCTCGTGACCAAGGAATTCAAGCCTTTAAAAAACAATATTATAAAGAAGCAATTAAATTATTTCAACAAGCTGTAGCAGCTAATCGCAATGACCCAGAACTCCTCATCTACTATAATAACGCCCTGGCCCATGACAGGGGAAATCCCATCGCTTTGGCAGTAGCTGTTCCAGCAGATAATAATACTAACTTTGCTCAAGAAATTTTGCGCGGTGTATCACAAGCCCAGCACCAGTTTAATAATGGATTTAATAATGGAAAAAAGGGCTTAAATGGTCGGTTGCTGGAAATTAAAATTGCTAACGACGCAGGTCAACCAGAACAAGCCCAAAAAGTAGCTGCCGAGTTGATAAAAGATAATTCAATTTTAGGAGTTATTGGTCACTACAGTTCTGACTCTACTAAAACAGCTTTACAAGAATATAACAAAACAGATATCGCGATTATCTCTCCAAGTAGCACCAGTACAAAATTACAGGGTCAGAATTTTTTTAGGAGTTTACCTTCTGATGCTGCTGGAGGAAAAAAATTAGCGGAATATGCGTTCAAGAAGTTGAATTTAAGAAAAGTAGTGATTTTCTCTAATCCTGACAGTCCATACAGTGAGAGCATGAGAGAAGAATTTCAACATAACTTTGAACAACGTGGAGGTAAGGTACTTCGCAAGCCAGAAATTAATTTAGCTAATACCTCACTAGATATAAATGCAGAAGTTAACAGAAGTATTTATAGATACAAAGCAGAAGCAGCTGTATTAATTCCAGATGCACGACATGCAGATATTGCTCTCAAAATTGCCAAAGCAAACCAGGAAGCATTAGATAGGCCTCCATCTCAAAATGGAGCCAGAGCAGGAATGAAGCTTTTAGGTGGCGATATTCTTTACAGCGATGAAACCTTAAGTAGAGGTAGAAATGCAGTGGAAGGTTTAATTACAGTTGTTCCTTGGTTTCGCGAAGCACCACAAGCACAAATCTTTGCCCAAAAAGCATTCAACCAATGGGGAGGAGGAGTGAGTTGGCGAACAGCAACCAGTTACGATGCTACCCAAGCTTTTATTCAGGCTTTGACTGCTAATTCCGATCGCACAACAGTTATCGAAAATTTAAGAAGTGTTAATCTTTCTCAAGAGAATACATCTGGAGATCCACTTCAATTTAATTCCGAAGGAGAGCGACAGACAGAGCCAATTTTAGTTCAAGTCCAAGGTGGAAGGTGGGTTATGCTACATATGCTACAGCAACCAGAACAAAAACAGCGAATGATTATACAGCAACAAGAACAAAACCAGCCAAAATAATTTTTTTGGTAAAATAGATCACATCACCAACCTATTAATCTACGGTTAATGCTATGGTATTTCGGAGAAACCCTTACATAATCGGTCGTCCAATCGATGATCCAAAACTACTTTTTGGACGAGGAGATTTGTTTGATTTTATTAAGGATAATCTGAGTCAAGGTGTAAAAATCACTCTGTTGCATGGTCAAAGACGTATCGGTAAGTCATCTATTATTCGTAATATTCCAAAATTTGTTCAATTAGAAGACTTTGTTTTTATTTCTTTCAATTTAGAAGATTATTCTGGGGATAATTTCTATAAAATTTTAGCAGAACTATCTAAAGAAATTATTGACCATCTGCAATTAGATGCAGAAAAGATTAAACCCCCTAGTATTCCAGATTTAGAAAAAGAAGCATATATTTTTTACAGTGAATTTTTGACTAAAGTTTATGATGAATTAGTCGGTAAAAAAATAGTTTTAGTACTAGATGAGTTTGAAGCATTAATTACTCCTATTTCTGCCTCATTGCTGGATGAATTTTTCACATATTTGTATTCAATAATTGAAGTAGAGGACAAACTATTTTTGATTATGTTTGCAGGCAGACAATCAGCAAATATGCCGAACTTACTCGATTATTTTCAGGATGTTTCTATCTATGAAATCGGTTTTTTAAATGAAAATAGTGCTACACAGCTAATCACCCAGCCTGCTGAGGGAATTTTAGAATATGAGCCAGAAGCAATTCAAGCCATTATTGAACTATCAGCAGGACATCCTTATTTTATTCAAGTCATCTGCTTTGCTATTTTTGTCAGAGCTAGGGAATTAGATGAATGGTATATTAACCAGGAAGATATAGATAATATTGTTGATAAAGCAATTGAGAATGCAGAAGCAGGGCTAGCATGGTTTTGGGAAGGACTGAATATTCCAGAAAAAGTTGTGTTTTCTGCTGTCGCGGAGTCTCAAAAGATAGCTATTGAGAAATCCCAAATAGTTCTAGAAAACCCATTTATTCTACTTAAAAACTTTGGGATTGTCAAAACAAGAGTTATGGAACAAGCAGTTAAAGAGCTTGTGGCTTATAATTTTTTGGATGACACAGGTGACAGAATAAAAATTGAATTAGTGCGTCGTTGGTTACTGCAACGTCATCCATTGCGACAAGAAATTAAAGAATTAGAAAAATTTAATCAAAAAGAAAGTTATTCTAATTATGAAGCTAAGAAATATTTAACTATAGAGGAAAAAAAAACGAATAATCTAGCTATTTATAATACAGCTAGGACACAAAACTCTAGTAGTTTAAAATCGGAACTTTTTTGGACAGCTTTAGAACTTGAAGTTCAAGCTGATCGAGCAAATACTGTTCGCAAAAAACAATTTTTATATGCAGATAAATTGAAACAGCAACATCATTGGAAAGAGGCAAAATATTTATTTAACAAAGTATTAGACATAGAGCCATTGAAGATTTTTGCACAAAGTAATAAGCAAGAAATTGAAGTTATAGAAGAGGAAGAAAAGAAGCAGAATATCTTGAAGGGAGAACACTATTCTCCAGAAAAATGGAGGTTATCCAAAAGGATGCATCTCGGTATCATAGTAGTATCAATGGGAATCGCTGCTATTGCAGGGATAGGTATTAGTCGTTTGTCAACACCATGTTTGGTAAGCGAAAATAAAGTATTAGGTGTTTTTTGTATAGACGATCCAAGCATTAATTTTAGTAGCGGCGAACGGACGTTTTTTCCTATTATAAACAATGCCGATCGTGATCAAGGAATTAAAGCCTTTAAACAAGAAAAATATCAAGAAGCCAGTAAGCTATTTGAAGAAGCTATAAAAGCTAATCGCAATGATCCAGAAGTACGAATTTACTATAACAATGCCCTTGCTCGTGACAAAAGAAATCCGATCACTTTGGCAGTAGCTGTCCCAGCAGATAATAAGACTAACTTTGCTCAAGAAATATTACGCGGTGTGGCACAAGCACAACAAGAGTTTAATACTAAAAATGGCTTAAATAATAGATTACTGGAAATTAAAATTGCCAATGATGCGAATAAACCGGAACAAGCCAAACAAGTGGCTGCGGAATTGGTAAAAGACAAATCGATTTTAGGAGTTATTGGTCACAACAATTCTGAATCTACTAAAGCGGCGTTAGAAGAGTATAACAAAACATATATCCCGATTATCTCTCCAAGCAGCACCAGTACACAATTACAGAGTAAAAATTTCTTTAGGAGTTTGCCTTCTGATGCTGCTGAGGCAAAACAATTAGCGAAATATGCCTTTGATAAGAAGTTAACAAAAGTAGTAATTTTTTCTAATCCTGACAGTTTATACAGTGACAGCATGAGGGAGGAATTTACAAAGATATTTGAAAGCCTGGGAGGTAAGGTACTTCACAAGCCAGAAATTAATTTAGCTGATACCTCTTTAGATATGGACTCAGAAGTTCGCATAAGTATTTACAGAGACAAAGTAGAAGCAGCTGTATTAATTCCAGATAGGAAACATATAAGTATTGCTCTCAAAATTGCTAGGGCAAACCAAGATGTAGTTGATAGTTCTAAATCTCGAAATAGAGCTATAGCAGGGTTGAAGCTTTTAGCTGGAGATAATCTTTATAGCAATGACATCTTAACTCAAGGTGGAAATGCAGTAGAAGGTTTAATTATAGTCGTTCCTTGGTTTAGAGAAGCACCACAAGCAATAAACTTTGCCGAAAAAGCTAAAAAGCTATGGGGAGGAGAAGTGAGTTGGCGAACAGCAACTAGCTACGATGCTACGCAAGCTTTTATTCAAGCTTTGTCTTCTAATTCTAATCGTACAACGATTCTCGAAAGATTAGAAAATGCGAAGTTTTCGGTCAATGAGACTTCAGGATATCCACTCAAATTTAATTCTGAAGGAGAACGGGAAACTGAGCCAATTTTAGTACAGATAAAAAGTGGAAAGTTTGTTGCAGTACCATAATGAATTATGAATTGAATTTAACTCATAATTCTTCACTTCTAACTTTTTAGATGCCACTAACAATTGTTGTCAAAATCGGTACTTCCAGCCTAACTCAACCAGAAACGGGACAATTAGCACTTTCTACCATCGCTACATTGGCGGAAACACTCTGCGATTTAAAACGCCAAGGACATCGGGTGATTTTGGTTTCTTCTGGCGCTGTCGGCGTGGGTTGTGCGCGGTTGGGTTTAACTGAACGTCCTAAGGCGATCGCACTCAAACAAGCTGTAGCAGCAGTTGGACAAGGTAGGTTAATTCGGGTATACGATGATTTATTTAATACTTTACAACAGCCGATCGCTCAAGTATTACTGACTCGCAGCGACCTAGTGCAGCGCAGCCGCTATCTCAACGCCTACAATACTTTTCAGGAACTATTAGGACTGGGAGCGATCCCGATAGTCAATGAAAATGATACCGTAGCAATAGACGAACTAAAATTTGGTGATAATGACACCCTTTCGGCATTGGTTGCCAGCTTAGTAGAAGCAGATTGGCTATTTTTGCTCACCGATGTCGATCGGTTGTACTCAGCCGATCCCCGTTCCGTGCCCGATGCGCGGCCGATCGCTTTAGTGAGTAGCATTAAGGAATTAACTCAATTACAAATACAAACAGGTTCCCAAGGTTCTCGGTGGGGTACTGGTGGGATGGTGACAAAAATTTCGGCTGCGAGGATTGCGATCGCAGCGGGAGTGCGTACCGTAATTACCCAAGGGCGATTTCCCCGGAATATCGAAAAAATTATCCAAGGCGAATTGATTGGGACGCATTTTGAACCGCAACCGGAACCAACTTCGGCGCGTAAACGTTGGATAGCTTACGGACTTGTACCTGCGGGGAAATTGTATTTAGATGAAGGTGCGATCGCGGCAATTTCTCTAGCAGGAAAATCGTTATTAGCAGCTGGAATTAAGTTAGTAGAAGGAGAGTTTGACACGCAAGATGCGGTGCAATTGTGTGACACGAACGGTAACGAAATTGCCAGAGGACTTGTAAATTACAACAGCAATGAACTGCAAAAGATTTGTGGGCGTCATTCACGAGAAATTTCCACAATTTTAGGCTATGCCGGTGCAGAAACCGTGATTCATCGGGATAATTTGGTTTTGACCTAGTAAAGTCAAGCGAGTAAATTAAAGCAAAAATTGAAACAGACATGGTTATTTACACTGAAGACAAGTGTATACTATAATTGATGCTAACGACTTTATATGCTTTTAGACTAAAAGTTTGAAGCTATATATACTTAGCCTACTTGTGTAAGCTAGTAACCTTATAACGGTTTCTGATCTAGTGAGGTATGTTTTCAAAGCTATTAACCTTACTAAAAAAGATTTGTGTGTACTTCAATTGCTTAGGAAACGCTATATAAAGTTAATTTAATTAACCCAATTCATTTAAGTAGCAGATGCAGGATAATTCTGAAGTTACGTTAAATTGGTTTGAATCTTATGATGACTCCCCAGAAGAGGAATCATATACGATAAATGAGTATGAGATAACAACATCTCCTAATGATTTTAATACTCGAACAATGTATGATTTTATGGAATCTGGTGCAATTAAGATCCCGGCTTTTCAGCGTAACTATGTATGGGATATTAAACGAGCTTCAAAATTAATTGAATCTATTATTATTGGTTTACCTATTCCACAAATATTCCTGTATGAAGAGTCAAGAAATAGTTTTCTTGTGATAGATGGACAGCAACGCCTGATGTCCATTTTTTATTTTATAAAGCAAAGATTTCCGAAAAAAGATAAAAGAAATTTTCTGAGGAGAGTGTTTGAACAAAATGGTAAAATACCTGACAACGTTCTTAATGATGATGAATATTTTACGAGCTTCAATCTACAGTTACCTGTAAACACACCTTCACAACCAAATAAATTAAATAAACTTAATTATTATACACTTGCTGAATATAAATTTGCATTTGATTTAAGAACCATTCGAAATGTTTTTATTAAGCAAAACTTTCCTGAAAATGATGATTCATGTATATATGAAATATTTAATAGACTTAATTCTGGCGGTGTCAATTTAAAGCCTCAAGAAATACGAATGAGTCTTTACTATTCAGACTTTTACACAATGCTCTACAAACTGAATACTCTTCCAGAGTGGCGTAAAATCATTGGTGTGAATGAACCAGACTTGAATATGAAAGATATTGAAACCTTGTTGAGAGGATTTGCAATATTGATGGAATGGGAAGGATATCAATCTTCAATGGTTAAGTTTCTTAATGATTTTTCCAGGAAATGTAAGAAATTGAGTAAAGAACAAATAAATTATCTTGAAATTTTATTCAACTCTTTCTTACTAACCTGTTCAAATTTACCTGAAAAAGCTTTTTATTTAAAGACAACGAAGAAATTTAATATATCTATGTTTGAGGCTGTGTTTTTTGCTCAATGCAGCAGTGCATTTAAAGAACAACGCTTAGTAGAAAGAAAGATAAATTCTGAAAAGCTTGAATCTCTAAAAAATGATGCAGAATTTATAACAGCTATTCAATCTCAGACAACAAGTAAAGAAAACGTAAAAAAAAGGCTTGAAAGGGCAATGAGTATTTTGTGTGAGCAAACACTATCTTGAGGTAAAATGGGAGACACTATTGTTGATCGCATATATAAAGATAACTTAGAATTACTCGAATATCTGAACCAGCAAAAAGAAATATCTTTTGCTAGTCAGTTCGACGTAACTTTTAAAAAATCCCTTTTGTTGTCATCAGCAAGCTTTTTTGAGGAAGAAATTTGTAAAATAGTTCAGGCTTTTGTTGAGCGTAAGACTAGTAATGATAAGTGTATAACTTCTTTAGTTAAACGGAAAGTAATTGAAAGGCAATATCATACTTATTTTGAATGGGATGCCAAGAATGCAAATAAATTTTTTGGATTATTTGGTGATGACTTTAAAAATCAATTATTACAAAAAATAAAAAAAGAGCCTAGATTGGATATGGCGATAAAAGCTTTTTTAGAGTTAGGCAATATAAGGAATTGTCTAGTTCATCAGAACTTTGCAAACTATACAATTGATAAGACTGCCCAAGAAGTATATGGCTTATATCAAGAGGCTATGATATTTGTGCAATGGCTATCTGATAATTTTGATAATTCATAAATTTTGTCAGCGCATTTAGTTTGGATCAAGGAAGTATAAATATCCAGGCTAAAAGTTTTCTACAGTAGTGATTCAGTGATTTTTATGATCTACTTTATTCAGCCATCCTGATTTCAGCCAATCTTACCGCCCCCCATAAAGGCGCATCATCCCCTAGAACCGCCGGCACAATTTCAAAATCCACTTCCGGCAAAGCCGTCTCCCGCGCCACCTGACGCACTACCCACCAGAAATCCTCCCCCGCTTTTGTCACACCGCCTCCCAACACAAAGCGCTGCGGATTCATCAGATTCGCCACATTGCCAATACCCACACCCAACGCCCAAGCAGCCTTGTGTAAAACTTCCTTCGCCAAATCATCACCAGCCGCCGCCGCCTCACTTACCAACTGTCCCGTCAACAACGTTAAATTATCCCCCACCAAACCCCTCAAAATCTCTCCATCTCTAAGTCCTTTGCGCCTCTGCGGTTCTTTTTCCAAAATTTCCTTAGCATTTTGCGCCATATAAGGCCCCGAAGCCAAACGTTCGACACATCCCCGCTTCCCACACAAACAAACTGGCCCAGCCGGATCGACAACGATATGTCCAATTTCGCCAGCCATCCCACCAGCACCCCGCCAAGGCTGGCCATTGAGTATCCAACCACCGCCCACCCCAGTGCTAACCGTAATGTAAAATAGGCTATCGTATCCTTGACCAGCGCCAAAGCGGTGTTCGCCCAAAGCAGCAATATTGGCATCATTATCTACACCAACAGGAACGCCAAACTCTTCTTCCAACAAGGCTTTGAGAGGAATATTTTCCCATCCAGCCACATGATGAGATAGTCGCACCATCCCTATGGAAGCATCAACCGGGCCGCCAAAGCTAATACCGATCGCAGCAGGTTTTGTGTCTTGCAGCAGAGAGTAAATGAGCGATCGCATAATTTCCAAGTCAGTGCTAGCATCTGCACCTACTGGCGAGAGACAACGTTCATAACGCAACCACTTTCTCGAACCGATATTGACTGTTGCTGCTGCCAGCTTAGTTCCGCCAAAATCGAGAGCTAAAATTAATGTCATTCACTCACCTTTTATTACACCATCACACAACGTAGTTTCTTTCTGAAGAAAGATGTTTGCACTCAAGATACATTTAACACTAGAAAAACTACATTATTATTTAGCAACTTATGACTTCCGATCAACCCGATCCACTTATTGATTTCTCTCACGCCAAAGAACCTCCTAGCTCTCTTGATGTTAATACTCAAGAGGCAGATCCCATTGAACCAGAAGAAGTTACTGGAGAGAGTAAGCAAAATCCCACTCCTGATGATTTGAATCGCGAAGATGATGAAGATCCCAGAATCGGGGGTAGTCAAATAATCAGTGGGAATATTTCAGCTGGATAAATAGTTACTCATTTCTTTGTGAGTTGAGTACTCCATCAATAAACTGTTGTAATCGTTCATAATGTGAACCTTTCCAATAAATGCGATCGCAGTCTTGGCAACGCTGGAATCGATCGATCTGCGATCGCACCTTTTCTGGCACTTGTTCAATAATGGATTGCTTATCTACAGTTTCTAATAATCCATTGCAACGCAAACACCGTTTAAATGGTGCAATTAATTTAAATAAGTCGAAGCGTTGCAGTACTTCTATGATTTGTTGTTGAGGGTTAGTATTTCTAACATAATACCCATGCGTTACCAGACTACGCATTAATAGTCCTTTATCACGAGTCAAGAGAATCCGCCCTTGACTGGAGGATATTTGGGCTAATTTCTCATCCTCGTAGTCATTGCGGTACAAAGTATCAAAGCCTAAAAGTCGTAGAGATGTAGCAAGCTTGCCTAAATGAATATCTACAACAAAACAAATAGTACTGAGCGGTTCTGGCAAAACAGAAATACTTGGTATAATAACATTCCTAGCTGAAATTGGATAAACATTGATAATGTCTCCATCAGAAACTATGTAAGAAAAATTTACATATTCACCATTAACATTTAGAAAATCAACTTCTGGATGAGGGACACCCAACGACTCAATCATGTCTTTAATAGAGGCTTTTTCCTCAAACACATGAGAGATTCTCACCTGTTTGTGATGCCGTGGTAAAAAATGATTCAATTCTGCATGAAAGTAGAAATATGCGATCGCCATAGCCACAGATATTCGGATTACCCTACTGGCAACAATTTGTCACAATTGCAAAACTTTATCTATTGTATTGAAAGAATCAATACTTCCTCAAGTGAGCTATCTCCACTATAAAATGCCCATTTTCCTTGATTTAGTCAACCTTCTAGAGGCAGCAAAGGCTCGTGGAATTATAAAGATTCTCAAATACTTGCATTTATTATTGAGTTCAGTTACAGTCAAAGCAGATGCATATAATCAAACCCTGACATACGCTTCAGGAAGTTAGATTAGATAAAAGGGTAAATAACAGGTTTGTTAATGTTGATGTCAGTAACGCGGCTAGTGATTAGTCATTAAGTTTTAACATTAACTTGTAACGCATGAAGTATAGGGCACTAAAGCATTTACCCCTAGTTTCAGTGTTTTTATTTTTCTAATCTAATTGAGAATTATTTGCAATATTCTGGAATGGATAGATATATTAAAAGTAGATAGTAGGAATAACTTTAATAATCTATATCTAGCTATTCCACATCTATCTTTAGAAATACATTTCTCAGAAAACACAAAGAATTATATTTTTATATGTAAAAACAGGATTTGTAACTAGCTATGAAAATAATTTCACCAAAACTTTAGAAAAATATCTTACTACTAACAATATTTTGGATTGTAGTATTAGCTACATTGATATTATCAGCAAGTTAATCCTTGGTAATTCTCCAAGTAGCTTTTTGCCTATGTACAAGGTTTAATATATTTGATTTTACCAAAGAAAGTAAGTTCAGAAAAGCCGAGTTTCAGCAAGTGAAAAATTATAAAATACCAAATAACAATAAAACTAGATACAAAATTAACGCCAGTCATACGGAAAAATATCTCTTGACACTGTTTATCTTTATTGTGGAGAATTTATTAACTGGGAAGACCTCAATTGATAATGATGTTATAAAGTGGCTACCTAGTTTTAACTCGGAAATGAATATTGTTCTTTTTTATCTCCTTGAATCAAGGATATTGTATCTAAGAACACAATTGTATTTTGTAATACCTTTTGTCCAAAAAATATGCTAATGAGTACAACGAGATGAACACTTTTTTTTGTTCTGATGATTCGCGGCAAGTAGGAGAAGATGTTATTGGTAGTGCCACCAATTATCAAACTTATATTTTAGTTGAGTGTCCTTTACCTTGGACATCAGAAGCCTTTAACTCCAAGTGGGTGCCTCAGAATTTGAGGATTTTGGTAGAAGAAGTAAAGCGTGCAAAACTGCCAATTAGATTTCTTCTAATTGCTAATGATTTATCACACAAGGTAAATCACACTACGCTTTTGATTTATCAAAAAGAAGAGGGGCTAAGTAATGGATACCATAAACAGGAGTTTCAGCTAGCAAATATTGAGCAAGTAGCAGGAGTTGTCCAAAAATGGATATGGGGTATCGATTCTAATTTGGAAGTAGAAACTAGTACAACTAGAGATATTTTAGTTTGTACCCACGGCAGCCATGATAAGTGTTGTGCGAGATATGGCGCTCCTTTTTACTTCCAAATAACAGCGAGTAAAGCTGATTTGTGCTTAGATAATGTGCGAATTTGGAAATCATCGCACTTTGGTGGACATCGGTTTGCACCAACAGTTATAGACTTGCCAGAAGGAAGATACTACGGTCGTCTCGATCGAGATTCATTTAGATCGATTTTGACTCGTACTGGTGATATTCAATGCTTACATCAAGTCTATCGAGGCTGGGGAATTTTGCCTGCTGCACTTCAGGTTTTGGAAAGAGAGTTAATTCTCTATAAAGGATGGGATTGGTTTAATTACAAAGTTGCAGGCAAAATTTTAGAGCAAAGTTTAGACAATAATACTATCTTAGCTGAAATTAGTTTTGAACAACCTTGTGGTTCTCTCTATACTTATCAGGCTAAACTTGTAAAAGATGAAACGAAGACTCAACAACTGAAAAGTTCATGCAATGCGACACGAGAGTTAGTAGTTACTAAATATGCTGTTGGTAGTTTTTGGATTACCTCTAGTAAGGTAATGAGTTATAGTACGCAGAAGTAAAGAGAGAGTTTTTAAACGCAGAGGAACGCCAAGAGAAGCGCAGAGGAACGCAGAGTATTACTAAATTTAGTTTGCTACAAATTAATTCGCTATACAAATTCGTAATAAAATCTTTGCGTCTTTCTGCGTTTAAATTTCAAATCAAGATGAAGCCATATTTAAGACTTTTCGTAACAGTATTTGGTCTTCTAATTTGGCTTTTAAACGGCCATTTTCGATATCTCGAATCCAGCTTTGGCTTTTACCTGTAAGTTTTGCCAATTCTCTTTGGGAAAGATTTAAATTTTTTCGCGCCTGCAAAATCTGTTCGCCTAGCAAATCGTTTGTAGCTTTGGGCTTCTTTTTGGCTTTAGCAGTTCTTGTTTTCTTTTTTTCCGATTCTGAGATTTGCTGTTCCCATTCTGGCGGCAGTTCAAAAGCCAAAATCCGCGCATTCATTAGCAGATTCCATTTACCACGGGGGCCTGTGTCTGTGAGGCGAGTTTCAGCACCACCGTCATTAGTCCAAAATTCTAATGCTTCATCTGGATCTTCGGGAAGATCGATTAATTTTGCCCACAAAGGTTGAATTTCTGGTGGGTAAGTAACTGGATCGAAAAGTGGTTTCATTCCATAGTGATTGAGAATTTCCAAATCGCTTTCAAAGGTTCGCAGCAGACGTTTGCGTTCTTCTCGTTGTCTGGATGCAAGGGCGACTTTTTCCTCACCGTAAGCAATACGCAGCAAGGTAGGAATGGTGATGCGTTGTTCCTTGCCCATTTTGGTTTTAAACAGCAACCACAGCATTAGTCGAACTGCGCCTTCATGTTGCTGCCAAATACTCATGACTGTGGTTAGTAGTGTTTTAGGGAGACTGCCATATTGATAGAATGCAGTTCGCTCTTTACACGCTTGTTTGTTTAAGAAATATTGCGCCCATAAACCTGCTTTGACTTTAAAAGTTAGGCCAATCAGATATTTGCATCCGAGATTGTCTTCTTGGAAGTGGTGCTGAATATCTACTAAGTGCCATAGGCGGCTACCGACAAGAGAAAATCCATTAATTCGGCCTTGTTGCGGCCAGTCAATGGAGATCGTCAGGGAGCAAGCTTGCTGGACAAGATTTTTCATTAAAGCTAGCTTGGCTGCTTTACTTAAGTCTTTGCGCTTCTCCATCCCCAAATATTTCTCGATTTGTCGCTCATCGATTGCAAATTCTTGCTCCCAAGGTTGCTCTAAAGCTGTAGCGTAAGCTGCAAAAATTAGATGTATGCAAGCGGCTCTGATATCAAGCCCTTCAATTGCTGCTATATCTGTAGCCTTGTCGTTAACTTTTAATGGATCTTGGATGTGAAAAGCGATCGCACCTCGGCCTTGATTGACTTGTCGGCTATAACTGATGTACCCTTCTTCATCGGTTTCCCAATGTAGGGATGTGCGCTGCGCTAATACATTACAAGCTTCCCAAATTGCGATCGCTGAAGCAAATGGATTATTCTTGCCGTTAGAAAACAAATCTAAACTGGTAGAATCTCTCGGTTCAACTTTGCATCTCCCCTTTTTCGCCTGCCAAGGAATGGGAGACTTAGTTGGACAAGCTATTACACATTGTGGTTCTGAATAAAAGCCCTCACAATTATTACAAAGACCAGGATCGACCCAATATTCATTGTCCTCTATTCTGATTGCACCCGTAGGACATTGGGGGCGGCAGTTGTCACATCCAACGCAACTGTTGTTAGGAATTGTATAAGGCATTTGGCTCTTTTCCCACTCTAATCGTTGAGATGTCTGTCTCAGGTCTCCCCTGGATGAGTCCTGTCTATTCATGACTCGCTAGCACATAATCTTTCTAGCGAGAATAATTTTTCTCGCCCATTCACTCCCCACATCCATATTTTGACTTTGCATCCAATCGGAAGCTATTTAAGGCTTTTAAACCGAGCTGGACAAAACTTATTTATTAACTATACATTTCATGAAAAAAATGATGAATTTGTTCGTACAGAGCTTAGAAAGATATCTTAATATTCATTTAATTAGGTATTGAATGAACATTTGAGCTTTAACCATAAATTGTTTTGAGAACATATTTAAGCCTGATACAATTGGACTTTATCTGATTTATTAATAATTTTAATATTTAAGACACGCTCGGTTTCTGCCATAAAAATCACAGTTACTTTATAAATTGATTATGTTTGCTTCATAAATTCATTATATTGATTTAAATGTAAAACCAATATTTATTTTGTCATCATTTATATAAATAGTTGAATCAGAACGACTTGCAAATTGTTGCTTTGCAAAATACATATTGCATATATCAAAATGTAATTAATGAACATTTATTTTTGTATATATGCATACTGTTTATCTACATTTCTTTGTCTAAAGCTAAAAGTAGTTGAAAAATAATATCATCACTTTTATCGATATCCTTGCGTTTAGATCGGGCTTTAGCGACGAGGGTAGGTTTTAAACCTGTAATTTATGCGTTTCTTTTTTCTATACTTTGCATGGGAATAGCTGATTAGCGGCTGCTGCCTCCAGTCAGATATTGAGTCAGAGACTCAATGAATGCATTCTTATGCTCCGCATAGGAACGAGGTAAACTTAAGCATTCATAATGATTATTGGCAATAATTTGCATTTATTTTTGATTTAAAAAATAATTTTTCATTGTGTTCAAAGTTATCGATTTATTATCAAGCGAAAGTGAGTTTTGAATACAAAAAATAAAAATATTAGGATAATATGATGATTAATGCACAAACAGATTGATAGGCAAAATTGCCAAGGGATTATTAATGGCACAACTAACAGGTTTGACGTTTGGCGGTAAAGCTTGGACACCAAAATTCGCTCAAGAAATTGACAAAGATAAATGTATCGGCTGCGGCAGATGTGTTAAAGTCTGCGGGTACAATGTGCTAGGTTTGAAGGCACTCAATGAAGAAGGTGAATTTGTAGACGACGAAGACGATGACGAAATTGAACGGAAAGTAATGGCAGTTACTTCTCCAGAAAACTGTATTGGTTGTGAAGCGTGTTCGCGGATTTGCCCGAAAAATTGCTACACCCATGTTGCAGTAAATAATTAGAATTTTTAGAGTTAGTCCAAATTGTTGTTAATTCAAGGAGGCACTGTTTGTAAAAAGCGCAAATGCGCTAGGCAAGGTAACTTGAGGGGAATACTAAGTATTTACTGCAACTAATAAATAGTTCCCAGTAAACAAATCCGTAAATTGCAAAATGTCAGTTATTAACAAATTTAAACTTGCTGCTAATATAGCCTAATCAATATTAGGCCAACAGTGCCCTCTTGGAACAACGAGCTTTTTTGAAAGCAGGGGGCTAACTTTTTCATAGGAGTTGAAATATAGTTTGTATTTTTTTGGGAGAAAGATATGGAAAAAATCTGGAAGTTTCCCCCATTTTTAATGGCTGCACGTTAGAAAGTTAATAAGTGAAAAGGGAAAAGGGAATTGGGACTGGGGAATAGGGACTAGGAAGACAAAAAATAGTTTTTCTAATACCTAATACCTAATACCTAATCCCCAGTACCCAATACCCAGTACCAATAAAAGACTGTTTACACAGGTAGCATGTATGCAACAAGTTCCTGTTTCATTATGGACTCTGGTTGCTGGGATAGTAGTTACAGCAATCAGCATTTTGATCGGTCACAACCACACTCTCATGCCGGTGCAGGCATCGCTACAAGCGCCTTTGGTAGACGGTTTTTTCAACGTCATGCTTACCATTGCGATCGCACTCTTCTTGGTGGTAGAAGGAACAATTGTAGTTTTTTTGGTTAAGTTTCGTCACCGTCGCGGTGATGATACCGATGGTTTGCCAATAGAAGGCAACGTTCCCTTAGAAATCTTTTGGACAGCAATTCCCACAGTGATTGTCCTCGGTTTGGGCATTTACAGTGTAGATGTTTTTAACCGAATGGGCGGCTTTGAGCCTGCTGGTCATCCTCATTCAGCAGCTCATGTTGCTCATATACCGGGGAGTGCTTTGGCAGCTACATTAAGCGATACTGAAGCAACAACTGCCCCAGCAATTGCCCCAACAATCGGTATTGGCGCGTCTCCTCAAACTCTAAACAAACCAGCCGATTTAGTTGTTGATGTCAAAGGCATACAATACGCTTGGTTATTTAATTACCCTGATAGTGGCATTACCTCTGGGGAATTGCACATACCTGTCGGTGCTGATGTCCAACTCAACCTTTCAGCACAAGATGTAATTCATTCATTTTGGGTGCCAAACTTCCGCCTGAAGCAAGATGCACTTCCCGGTATCCCTACCGAACTGCGATTTGTCGCCACCAAACCAGGTACATATCCCGTAGTTTGTGCTGAATTGTGCGGTGGTTATCACGGTTCAATGCGGACACAGGTAATTGTCCACACTCCAGAAGAATATAATAACTGGCGGACAGAAAACCAGATTGCTCAACAACAAAACTTAAATCAAGTTGTTGCTGTTAATCCAGCCAACTTATCAACATCAGAGTTTCTCGCGCCCCACACCCATGATATGGGAATCAGTGCAGCAACTCTAGAGTCAGTAGTCATGAGTCATTAGTCATTGGTCATTGGTCATTGGTCATTAGTCATTAGTTATTGGTAACTGACAAATGACAACAGACAAATGACAAAGGACAAAAAGACAAAAGACAAATGACAAATGACAAAGGACAAAGGACAAAAATATATGACACAGGTAGAATTTCCACGAAATACTCCACCAGAAGGAAAGAAACCGGAAATGGTGGCTGGCCACGCTTCCCATCCGAAGGCGTGGAAATGGCAAGACTATTTTACATTTAATGTTGACCACAAGGTTATTGGTATTCAATACCTGGTGACAGCGTTTGTCTTCTATCTCATCGGCGGACTGATGGCTGTTGCTCTCCGTGTCGAATTAGCAACACCAGATGCAGACGTACTCGACCCCAATTTGTATAACGCTTTCATGACCAATCACGGGACGATCATGATCTTCCTGTGGATTGTTCCTAGCGCCATTGGGGGATTTGGTAACTATTTAGTGCCGTTGATGGTTGGTGCTAGGGATATGGCGTTTCCGAAACTGAACGCGATCGCTTTTTGGTTAAACCCACCAGCAGGTGCGCTCATTTTAGGTAGTTTCATTTTCGGCGGTTCCCAATCTGGTTGGACAGCTTACCCACCTTTGAGCTTGGTAACAGCACCAATCGCTCAAACTATGTGGATACTTGCGATCGTTTTGGTGGGAACTTCCTCAATTTTGGGTTCGCTGAACTTTGTAATCACCATTTTGATGATGAAGGTTCCTAGCATGAAATGGGATCAAGTGCCCTTGTTTTGTTGGGCAATCTTGGCTACCTCTCTGCTGGCACTTCTCTCCACACCTGTATTAGCAGCCGGTTTAGTTCTGCTGTTGTTTGACCTCAACTTTGGCACCTCTTTCTTTAAACCAGATGCAGGCGGTAACGTTGTAATTTATCAACACTTATTCTGGTTTTATTCTCACCCGGCAGTATATCTAATGATTCTGCCCATCTTCGGCATCATGTCGGAGGTAATTCCAGTTCACGCCCGCAAGCCAATCTTTGGTTATAAAGCGATCGCTTATTCTAGTGTAGCCATCTGCGTTGTCGGTTTGTTCGTCTGGGTACACCATATGTTTACCAGTGGCACACCCGGTTGGATGCGGATGTTTTTTACCATCTCTACTCTTATAGTTGCAGTTCCCACTGGCGTGAAGATTTTTGCCTGGGTTGCTACCCTTTGGGGTGGTAAAATCCGCTTCACAGGTGCGATGCTTTTCGCCATTGGTTTGTTGTCCATGTTTGTTATGGGCGGCTTAAGCGGTGTGACGATGGGAACAGCCCCCTTTGATGTTCACGTCCACGACACATATTATGTTGTTGGACATTTCCATTACGTTCTGTTTGGCGGTTCCGTGTTTGGCATTTACGCCGGTATTTATCACTGGTTCCCCAAAATGACCGGACGAATGTTGAATGAAAACTTGGCACGCATTCACTTTGCCCTTACCTTCATCGGCACGAATCTCACCTTTTTACCCATGCACGAGTTGGGTTTAAAAGGAATGCCGCGAAGAGTGGCAATGTATGACCCCCAATTTATCGACCTCAACCAAATTTGTACCTTTGGTTCATTTGTTTTGGCGATATCGGTAATTCCTTTCGCCATCAACATGATTTACAGTTGGTTGAAAGGGCCTTTGGCTAGTGATAATCCTTGGCAAGCTTTGACTTTAGAATGGACAACTAGCTCACCACCTGCAATTGAAAACTGGGAAGTGTTGCCGGTTGTAACTCATGGCCCTTATGACTACGGTCAGGAGCATAGAACTGAATTACAGTCATCAGCGACGCCGGAAGCTAGTGCTTAGGTAGTAGAGTGAGTAATGCGATCGCACTCAAAGTCACTAAAACCTCTAGTCATTAGATTTGAGAACTCCCAACTCCAAGCTTGGAACCCAAAACTTCAAGCTTGGAACACGAACGCCCGAATCAATAAGGGACTTCCAACTAAAATAAATATCCTATCTTAGTGTAGGCAGGGGGGCAGGGGGCAAGGGGAGAAAGAAAAATACGATCTGAGTAAATTGGATAATTTATTTTCTGGAAGTCCCTAAACGAACGCCCGAATTCAATAAACGGACACCCGAATTCAATAAACGGACGCCCGAATTCAATAAACGGACACCCGAATTCAATAAACAAACGCCCGAATTCAATAAACAGACGCCCGAATTCAACAAATGGACGCCCGAATTCAACAAACGGACGCCCGAATTCAGAACACGAAACTCGGAATTTTCAAAATTCCTGAACAAGTTAAGAGTTTGGCTAAACAAGAATTTTGGATAAAGAATGGAAATTTTGCCACTTCAGACTTCATTCTTTATTCAAACTTCCACAACAAGACAGAGTAGATCGTATTGTCAAAAAATCTATGACTATAGCTACAACCACAAGCGAAGAACACAGTGCAGGACACGAAGAACATCCAGATTTAAGAGTCTGGGGATTGTTGACGTTCCTCGCTTCTGAATCCCTAATGTTTGGGGGATTTTTTGCCACCTATTTGTTTTTCCGAAGCAGTACAGCCGTTTGGCCTCCAGAAGGAAGCGAAGTAGAACTACTTGTGCCGACGATTAACACCATTATTCTGGTGTCTAGTAGTTTCGTGATTCACTTTGGTGATACGGCGATTAAAAAGAATAACGTCAAGGGAATGCAACTGTGGTACGCAATTACTGCAATCATGGGGGCAGTTTTCTTAGGTGGTCAGGTTTATGAGTACTCAACATTAGGGTATGGTTTGACCACCAACGTCTTCGCCAACTGCTTTTATATCATGACTGGGTTCCACGGTTTGCACGTTTTTGTGGGACTGTTATTGATATTACGCGCATTGTGGCGATCGCGTCTTCCTGGTGAATATTCTGCAACCAATCATACTTTCATCGAAATGACAGAAATTTACTGGCACTTCGTAGACATTATTTGGATTGTCTTATTCACCTTGGTGTACGTTCTCACTTTGTTTTAACAAAAGTTAGGAGTGAGGAGTGAGAAGTCAGGAGTTAATAAGTTATAACTTCTAACTTAGAATTCACAACTTCTAACTTCTAACTCCTAACTCCTCACTCCTAACTATCCAAGAGTTCATTATGCAAGCTAATACAAATAAATTCTCATGGTTTCAGGTTCCAGATAATATCAAAAACCTATTAATTTTAGCTGCAAAAAGCTGGGAAAATACATCAGAATCAGAAAAATATATTCAACAAGCTTTAGACCAAACTGGTGAAAATACAGATGTCTTGGTAGCAGCATATAGATTTTTCTATTATAAAAATAATTATTCTTTTGCATTACAAACAACAGTCAAATTATTAGATAAAATTAAAGAACTAGAAAAACTTCCTGATGACTGGGAGCAACTTCAGCCGATATTAGTCAATCGCAAAGAAGACCCACAAATTCGATTGTACTTAAATGCTTATGCTGCTTCTGGATTAGTGCTAGCAAAGTTAGGAGAAATTGAGCAAGCTAAAGAAATCAGCACCAGAGTCAAACAGATAGACGAAAAGAATGATTTTGGTTCTGGTATTCTGCTGGATATTCTGACACGTCCAGCAGAAGAAGACGATTAATTAGTCAATGCACTTCTCTGTAAAAGAGTGGGGGGACAAGGGGACAAGGGGACAAGGGGAAAAACCATAGCAATGCCCAATACCCAATGCCCAATGCCCAATGCCCAATGCCCGATGCCCAATGCCCAATGCCCTTTTTGTGAAAATCATGAACAATTGGTTATCTACCAAATCCTATTCCTTATTAGGAGCAAGTACTGATAGTAACTCTATCATTCCTCCTATTAACATACCTACTAAACTGCCTGTAGGTAACATTCCTAATGTCTCACCGATCATTGTGATCCAATCTTCGCCACTATCAATTTAAAAATTATGAAAGGTAGGGATTGGCTGCTAACAGGGGACGGTCAGCATCAAGCTTGTAAATCTGTAAGAGCCTGGGATTTATTGAGAGAAAATTACCGCCTTTATCGGTTTTTAACTGAGGTGGAAGATGTTCTCAATAGCAGCGACAATGAAACCAATTGTCTGCCAGAAATTCGGATGCTTGTAAGGCGCTTAATGGTAAATTCCTACTGGGTGCAAAGTCAAAAGTTAGAACCTTCACCCAAAACGGGAAGCTCTGTTTTACTCCTATATGATGAATTGGGTTTTCCCTTAACTGTGCAAACAGTAACATTTGCACCGGGAACCCGTTCAAACATTCATAATCATGGGACATGGGGAATAGTGGCGGTGTTAAAAGGCCAGGAAAAAAATACTTTTTGGCGACGCACTAATAGCCCAGAATTTCAGGACAAAATCGAAGCAACGGGAGAGCTAACTCTCTTCCCAGGAGACATTATTAGCTTTACTCCCGATGCAATTCACAGTGTAGAAGCAGTGGGTGATGAACCAACTGTGACTTTCAATATTTATGGCGAAACCGATCCAAATGAGAGGTTTGAGTTTGACTTAGTTAGCCATAAAGCGAGGAATTTTTGATTTTATCGGTTCGTAGTTGGCGCTTTAGCGCAAAAGAGTAATTAGGAGATAGTTGAATGGCAAAGGTAATTTTCTATAGCAAACCAGGCTGTAAAGGTGGAGTTAAGCAAAAAGTTTTGCTAACAGCTGCCGGTCATGAGGTGATACCACAGAATCTGCTAAAAGAACCTTGGACAGTTGAACGGTTGCGTTCCTTTTTTGGCGATCGCCCCGTAGCCGAATGGTTCAATCTTTCCGCCCCCAAGATAAAATCTGGTGAGGTGGTTCCTGAAAAAGTGGATGAACAAACCGCTTTGGCGCTGATGCTGAAAGAACCACTGTTAATTCGCCGCCCTTTGCTAGAAGTAGGCGAACAGCGCGAGGTAGGATTTGATGTACAAAAGATTGATGCTTGGATTGGCTTACAAGCTGTAGATGAATCCTTGCAAGAAATCAGCGACAAGCTTCTGAAGCAAGATTTGCAAAACTGTTCCCACGGTAAAGATCATAGCCATCAACACCATAATCACTAGGCTGGCTGTAACCATCATGGCGAACAACATCAAAAGCAAGGCAGCTTGTAGTCATTAGATTTCTTGCAAAAGTCTATAAATAACACTCTAGCCCTGTCAAGGTAAAAAAGTAACCTTGACAGGGCTAGTACAGTATGGCGTAAATTGTCTAAAACTCTCACACAATGGTAATTACGAATTACACAAAGTGGTACTAGTCTTAGCCTTTAGCTAACTTCTTGTTGGATGTGTAGTAAACCTTACTACCAGTATCAGGTACAAAATGGCAGATGATACATGAATTCCACAATGACTTCCAAATTGATTCTTCCGCCTTGTGGAAATACTCACCCATCACTGGTTTGATTGCCTCAGTTGCCTTCAGCAAATTGTAGTGAGGGATGTTAAGGAATATATGGTGAGCAACATGAGTACCAATATCGTGATGGATATGATTAACCAAACCATAATCACGGTCAATACTAGAAATTGCGCCTTTGAGGAAAGTCCAATCTTCTCCACGATACCAGGGAAGCTCTGGCTCAGTATGGTGCAAGAATGTCACCAAATCTAGCCAAACTATAAATACAAGGTAGGGCACAGCGTAATATTTCAGCAACCACATCCAACCCCATTGGTAGGTGAGGAAACCCAGCAAACCTACCATCCCAATCAAAAGGACAGTGCTAGTGATAACATCCCATTTTTCCGATGATTTGAAAAGCGGACTACCGGGTAAAAAGTGGGAGCCTTCCTTATTAGGAGAACGCTTAAACAGATATACAGGATAAGCCAAGAGAAAAACATAATATCTGCCTATCTTTTGGGCTAAAGGCATCTCTTTGTATTGTGATTCGGTCACAGGATACCAGCTTTCATCGTTATCGATATTGCCAGTATTTTTGTGGTGAGTTCTGTGACTAATCCGCCAACCATGATAAGGAACAAGTATTGGTGTGTGAGAAAAATGTCCAATCAAATCATTGAGCCATTTATGCTTAGAAAAAGATTGGTGTCCACAGTCATGCCCGACTACAAACAAAGCCCAAAACATCGTTCCTTGCATTAGCCAGAAAATCGGAAAGAAAAGCCAAGAATCCAGGTAAGAAGCAACTGCATAAAGCAGACCGATAATCAAGATGTCACGAAAAAAGTAAAAAAGTGATTTTGTCACATTGGGCTGAAAGCATTCCGCAGGAATTGCAGCTTTTAAATCCCCAAGTGTGAAAGGCAATTTAGTCGTATCCTCAGACGTTTCAGAAGGAGGATTATTGAACGTGATGATGTTTGATGGCACTGGATTCTTTTGATTGGATATAAATCGGAACTTTAATTGAGACAAAATTATCTCACCTATAGGATGCCCACGAAACTAGCGATCGCTAACACCAAAGAAGGGAAACTTTGGCAATTTACCTAACAATTTTTAGTTAGTAAAAAGTCGCCAAATTCTATTTAAACACAGCATTATAAACGCTCTCGTTAAATTTAAGAGCGTGAGTGTAGTCACAGTGCTATTTATCGCTGTGTATAATGTTCGTCGAAAGTCTTATAGCCAACGTCAGTTGTGTATAGTTGACACTGGTCTGTAATCTGTTTCATTAAAGGCCAAGAAAACTGACACTCATCATGTAGATAAGGCTCCCAATTTTCTTTGATGCTGCTGTAAGCTAGCCGCAAATTATAAGAAGGAATCGCAGTGGAAATATGATGAGGGACATGAACATTGATATCGTGGCACAGTATTTCTACCCAGCGCGGATAATCGCAATGAATAGTGCCAGCTAGCTGTGCTAGAGCTTCGTTCCACTTGTTCGCTGTCGTAAAAGGAACATCTGCGGCAGTATGGTGAACAATAGTAAAAGTACTCATCCAAAAATGGTAAATCATCCAGGGTACTAGCCAAAACTTGACAAAGCCCCAGATACCAGTTGTAGCGATCAGAAGCGGGAAAGCGATCGCAGCAAATACAACTACTACAGCCACAGAAAGCTTGATACTCGATTGGTCTTTAGTTTTGAAGTTCCGCCAATCAAAATGCACCACAGCCCAATGTCCAATGGAACCTACCCACCAGAACCGTTTACGCATGAACAGTTCAAAAGCAGACTGTCGGGTTTTATCCCAATCTTCAAACACTTCTGGTCTAATGGGATGCCAAGCGTTGTCTTCATCCAGCTTGTTGGTATGAGTATGGTGATAATTATGCTTAATCCGCCAACTGTGAAAGGGGTAAATTAACGGCATCATGAAAAAATGCCCTACCAAATCATTTACCCAACGACGTTTGGCAAAAGACCGATGACCGCAATCATGGCCAATTACAAAAAAACCTGTTAAAGCAGTGCCTGTAAAAATCCAAGCTAGGGGCAAAAGAAACCAAGGAGTGATAATCAGGCTGTAATAGCCCAAGGCGACTGCCAAGACACTCAGCAGGACTTGTGTCCAAGCTTTGCGACGGTTCTGCTGAAAACATTCGCGTGGCAGGGTTTTGACAATATCTTTGAGCCGAAAGTCGGAATTACTAGGCTCATCACTTAGTTTCTGGCTATTAATTATTGATGTAGTCATGGACACCTAAAAAACAATAAACTCCTCCACCAAGTCACCAAAAAGTAACTTGCCGTAAAAATTCTTCACATTAGCGCTTCGGATTATAGCAACCTAACCGACACAAGCGCACCCGTAAGTAAATAGCTTTTTGAAAAGTTAGGAGTTAGAAGCGATCAATTATGAGTTAAAAAGGCTACACATCCTAACTCCTACCTCTTAACTAACTTTTGTTGGGGCCAACTTCACATTAGTAGCCAGACCAACTGCTTGTAACAATTGAACTGTCATCCAGGTTAAATCGATTTCCCACCATTCCAGCCCATGACGAGCTGAGTATTGAAAAGCATGATGGTTATTATGCCAGCCTTCACCGAAAACTAGTACGGCTACCCACCAGCAATTAGTCGATTTATCGCCAGAATCATAGCTCCGATAGCCAAATTTATGAGTCGCGCTGTTCACCAACCAAGTGCAGTGGTAAACCCAGACAATGCGAACAAAAATTCCCCAGACAACGAATGACCAGCCACCTAGAAGCAAAAGCAATACACCTAGAGCAACCTGGATCAAAATGAAATATTTTTCTAAAAACTGATAAACTGGGTCTTCGGCAATGTCTTTGGTGAAACGAGGAACATCAGCGTGAGCGGGACAGTAGTGAATCAGCCAATCCATGTGGCTCCACCAGAAGCCTTTATTCGAATCATGGGGATCGGCATCAGTATCAGAGTTTAAATGATGAATGCGATGTGTCCCGACCCACTCAATTGGGCCTCCTTGACACGAGAGTGTCCCAAAGAAAACTAGAAGATACTCTAGCCACTTGGGAGTTTGAAAACTGCGATGAGTAACAAGGCGGTGAAATCCGAGAGTAACTCCTAAACCACCTGTTATCCAGTACAGCAAGAAACCCACACCAACTGCTGTCCAGCTAAAGTTACCAGGAACAAAGGCAAATAAAGCGCCGATGTGGAGTCCAATGAAAAACAGGGTATTAACCCAGTTAACTTGAGGTTTGGTTGAAGTAGCAATTGTCATGCAGTAACCTGAATTTGAATTTTCCAGCCTAGTCTGCGCGATCTTAAAATCCGCATATCTATAATTTAATTTTTTTTGAAAGAGGAACTGATGAACAGCTTAGAACAGCTGCGGCAAGCAGAACAGGCACTATTAGAAATTTTTTCTGGAATTGACACTCAGGTCAAGCATAATCTAAAACGAGTGCTGGATGCTTTTCGTAATCACCGTGTAGGGGCACACCACTTCGCTGGTGTAAGTGGCTATGGTCACGATGATTTAGGCCGAGAAACTTTAGATAAAGTTTTTGCCGAAGTTATGGGTGCTGAAGCTGCGGCTGTGCGAGTGCAGTTTGTTTCGGGAACTCATGCGATCGCCTGTGCTTTGTTTGGTGTTCTCCGTCCTGGAGATGAAATGTTAGCAGTGGTCGGTTCTCCCTACGATACGCTTGAAGAAGTCATTGGTTTACGGGGTCAAGGTCAAGGCTCTCTAATCGAGTTTGGCATAAATTACCGCCAATTGGAGCTAACCTCCGAAGGAACTATAGATTGGCAAGCTTTAAGTACTAGTGTGGATGAAAACACTCGTTTAGTGTTAATTCAGCGTTCTTGTGGCTATTCTTGGCGACCTAGTTTATCAATTGCCGACATTGAAAAAATCGTTCATTTAGTTAAACAGCAAAACCCGAATACCGTTTGTTTTGTGGATAACTGCTATGGCGAATTCATTGAAACCAGGGAACCCACAGATGTAGGTGCTGATTTAATGGCGGGGTCATTGATTAAAAATCCTGGTGGCACCATTGTCAGCGCTGGCGGTTATGTCGCTGGTCGCGCCGACTTAGTGGAAGCATCCGCCTGTCGCCTCACTGCTCCCGGTATTGGTAGTTATGGCGGTGCTACTTTTGACCAAAATCGTCTGCTGTTCCAAGGTTTATTTCTCGCGCCGCAAATGGTAGGAGAGGCGATGAAAGGGACTTATCTTACTGGTTATGTATTTGATAAACTCGGTTATCCAGTGAATCCCGCTCCCCTGGCTCCCCGTGGAGATGTAATTCAGGCAATTAAACTTGGTTCTGCCGAAAAGCTAATTGCTTTTTGTAAAGCCATACAACAGCATTCTCCTATCGGTTCCTACTTAGACCCTGTTCCAGATGATATGCCGGGGTATGAGAGCCAGGTGGTTATGGCTGGGGGGACATTTATTGAAGGGAGTACTTTGGAATTATCAGCAGATGGGCCTTTGCGATCGCCGTATGTAGTTTATTGCCAGGGTGGGACTCATTGGACTCATGTAGCGATCGCCCTAGAAGCTGCGATCGATGCAGTTGGCAGTAATGGTTATTGAGAAGGCAGGAGGCAGGAGGCAGGAGGCAGAGGGCAGAAGGGAAACCCCATAAATAAATGCCAACGTATTTTAGAAGATTTGTTCGCTAGACAGGAGAACGACTAGTAATGAGCGATCGCCACACCACAACTGCTGCACGTCTCAATGTTTACACCCAAGGTCAAGGATTCCCTATTTTGGGCTTACATGGTCATCCTGGTACTAGTCGTAGTCTTTCTGTCTTTACCAATCATTTATCAAAACGCTACAAAACTTTTGCCCCTGATTTACGCGGATACGGCAAAAGCCGCTACAACGGCAATTTTGACATGAATGACCATTTGACTGATTTAGAAGCACTGTTAGACCGTTTGCAGATTGAAAAGTGCCTAGTATTGGGATGGTCACTTGGTGGCATTTTGGCAATGGAGATGGCATTACGTTTGCCAGAGCGCGTTACTGGGCTGATTTTAGTGGCGACAGCTGCAAAACCCCGTGGCAGTCATCCTCCGATTACTTGGCAAGATAATTTATATACTGGCATTGCTGCGCTATTAAACTATATAAAACCGAGTTGGCAATGGAATATTGAAACTTTTGGTAAGCGATCGCTTTTCCGTTATCTAATTCAACAACATACATCTACTAGTTACAATTACATCGCCAAGGAAGCAGTACCAGCTTATTTGCAAACCTCTCCAGCTGCTACTCGCGCCCTCTATAGTGCAATTCAATCAGGATACAATCGGCTTCTAGATTTAGAACAAATACAATGTCCTAGTCTAGTACTTGCTGGCGAACAAGACCGTCACATCACATCTGATTCCAGCTTACAAACTGCTCAACACCTCAACAATTCTCAGTGGCACTGCTATCCCAACACCGCCCATCTTTTTCCGTGGGAAGTTCCCCAGTTGGTGCTGAATGATATTGACCATTGGCTCGAAGAACATCCGCAGGTAATTCGTAATTCGTAATTCGTAATTAAACTGAGAGTCACAAGAATTGACTATAAAAGGTTTAGCCGTTACAGGTGGGGTCTAAATCTTCACCCGTAATGTAATTACGAATTACGAGTTATTAATAGTCAAAAATAGTGAAAAAATTTTGACTATTGACGAAGAAATGGAGAAGGAAGATGTGGTGACGCAATGAGTGAAAAAGACGTAATAACCCCCGTAAAAGAATTTTCTGTGTCTTTATATCTTTACGTCTTTGCATCAGAGCCTCCTTTTCATTCTCTGGCCTAACTTAAATTTGACCGCCAAAGGCAGGCTGTACTTTGCGGTCAAATCTTTCCCCCAAGTCGTCAGCAATTGTTAAGTTACTAGGTTTGCAACGCTTGACATTCACAATAATTCCCTGCGCTCCTTCAAGCTCTAAATCTTCTATGTATCCTTTACTTGCTAATGTTGCATCAGAAGAATTTAGAAATGGCCCGAAGTAATACGTGCAACGGGGATTCTGCGTCACAATCTCTACCCACCAAGCCAAGCCGAGGTAGTCGAATGTGTTAATTAACACTTCCTTGAGGTTATGCCAAATGGTTTTCATGGTTTTCGCTGATTTATAAACGTCTACAGGGTGTTAAACGATAGGGTACTTTATTATCTTTTACATTTCTTTATACTCTGTTACTGTTATTTTTTCAAAGAGATTTTTTGCAATTTATCTAAGTGCAGCGTATTTAGCGATCGCTGACGATAAATCTCATAAAGCGCCATACCTGCTGCTACAGAAGCATTCAGGCTGGGAGTCTTACCCTGTAGAGGAATCGATACTAAAAAATCACAGGAGCGCTGAGTCAACATACCCAGACCTTCACCTTCTGAGCCGATTACCAAAACGATGGGGCCAGTGAAATTGACTGTATGCAAAGGTTCGCTGCCACTTGCAGCTGTGCCGTAAATCCAAAAGCCAGCTTCTTTTAATTCTTCTAAGGAGCGGCTGAGGTTGACAACTCTAGCTACAGCAAAATTTTCTAAAGCGCCTGCTGCCACTTTCATGACCGTGGAAGTGATCCCAGATGCCCTTCTTTGGGGAATTACCAATCCTTGAGCGCCTATTGCTTCAGCTGTGCGAATAATTGCTCCTAAGTTGTGGGGATCGGTAATTCCGTCAGCCACGACAATTACAGCATCAGTTACAGATTTGCACTGCTCAATTAGATCGGCCAATTCCATGTAAGCGTAGGGAGCAATTTGTGCTGCCACACCTTGGTGATTAGCGCCGTTGGTGAGATAGTCTAAACGTTTGGGTTCAACCTCATCGATAACTGTGCCATTTTCCTTTGCTTGCAAAAGGAAATGGTGAAAGCTGGGATCGTACCGCAGACGGGTAGTAATCCACAGACGATTGAGATTGCGCTGATTTTGCAATGCACTCAATACTGGATGACGACCGTAGATGAGATCGTTATCTTCTTCTGTCGGTGTAGATACAGACGGCTGGGAGAAGTTGCTATTTCGTTGTCGCGAGTTCCCATAACTGGGGTTGCTATCTATTTTCTTGGGATTGCGATTCGGATTAACAACAGAGATGGTGTTGCCATCTACTTTTCTGGGGTTGTGAGTTGGATTCGCACCAGAGATAGGGTTACTATCTACTTTTCTGGGCTTGCGAGTCGGATTCGCACCAGAGATAGGGTTACTATCTACTTTTCTGGGCTTGCGAGTCGGATTCGCACCAGAGATGGGGTTGCTATCTATTTTCCTGGGATTGCGAGCCGGATTAGTAACAACACGTTTACCTTTAATTTTTACGGGTTGTCCACGATTTGGTTCGTTTGAAGTATTGACTTTTCTGGGTTTATCCTGCATTTGAGTTATGAATATAGCGTATGGTCGATCGTTCCGATTACCTCAATTTTTTGAATCTAATCTAGTGCTGTGGCTACTGCGAAATTGAGTTTTTACTCTTTTTCTAGATGAAGTATTTGCAACAGTTCGGTTAGACGTTGGTAATCGGTGATATATAAGTAGCCTATTAAAGTTTCTAGACTAGTTGCCTGTTGATAAATTTCGGGATTAAGTCGCTTAGGGCGTCCAGTTGCGGCGTTTCTACCCCGTCGGACAATTTCTAATTCGTTATCCCTGAGATGAGGAATTAGCGATCGCAAATGTAGCGCTTGTGTTTCTGCTCTTACCTGCTCCACTACCAGACGATGGTAAATTCCTGACCGCTGCAATGGCAGCAGATAGAACATTCTAACATACAACTCATAAATTGCATCCCCTAAATATGCTAAAGCACTAGGAGAAATTTGTTGCACTTGTGAGAGGGAAATCTGTTGGAATGGCCCTGTGGTTGCCAAGAGTGCTTCAGTCCAAGACAAGCTCTGTTTGGGAGTTTCATCTTGTCCATCTAATAGCTCTTCCTCCTGTGACTTCACAAATAAATCATTCCTTGACGGGCTACATTTGGCAGGCATTCTTGGCAAAGACTGATTTTTCTGAAGTATGCCGTGATAGTATACTTAGCATAATCAATACTATCAAAATTACTTCCTAATTTCATCTTTTTGATTGAGAGTTGGCATTTAAAATCACCCTGATGTCAACATCTATAAACCAAATTTCGCCTACTTGTTGTGGTCTACGCCTAAGATAGGGTAAAATTTTAACATCAACTTCACCCTTCTACTTGGTAGCATTGCCATACTTACTGAGTAGACGACAACTTTTAACTATACAGCATCAAGTCAAATCTATCTATAAACAAATCTGCTGGCTTTGTATTTCTTACAACAAATATCTCAGACTTGATTATTTATCCAATATTCTAGCCAACGATTACATACCCAATACATACCCAATAAATTGGGTCTCTATATCTTTAATTATTACTCAACTTTAAATATAATAGCTCAACTGGCTTTATGCCTCTCCCACAAGGAGAGAGGTTTTCTGCCAGAAGTTTTAAAAATTAAGCTATCCGATTTTGAATTTGGATAGCTAAATTTACCTCTCAGATCGAGCAATCAAGACTACTTGACGTTTTCTAGAGCGTCTTCAACTGATTTTTGCAGGGAGAGAAACTTCTCTAGGCGAACAAGCTTGACCGTTTGAGTTACGCGGGCATTTGTGACAATTTGCAAAGTGCCATCGGCAGTTTGAGCCTGCTTGGCTAGCTGCACCAGAGCGCCCAAGCCAGAGCTATCAACAAAGTCAATTTGTGAGAGATCCAAAATAATGTGCTTAGGGCCCTCGTCTATCTTGCTGCCAAGTGTCTTGCGAAATGTCGGCTCGGAAAAAGCATCTAACAAACCTGTGAGGCGGAATAGCTGACAGTTATCCCGGACTTCACGAGTGCCCCTCAGGCTAACGGTTAGATTCAGTGGCTCAGCAATAATTCCCTCCTCATGAGTTAAAGTGAACGCTCAAGTATAAATGGTTTTTGAGCAAGTTGTCTACAATCTGTTGAAATAGGGGATTGGGGATTGGGGATTAGGGATTAGGAAATTTCTTTCCTCTATAACCCAGTACCCAGTACCCAGTACCCAGTCCCCAGTCCCCATTCCCTATTTTTACCTCACCTCTGCCACGGCTTGACGTGCTGTTCGCATGGCTTGAACAAATTGCTCAAACAAGTAATCAGCATCGTGTGGGCCAGGACTAGCTTCTGGGTGATACTGTACGGAGAATACAGGTAGAGATTTGTGCCGTACTCCGGCAATAGTGCGATCGTTTAAGTTTAGGTGGCTAATTTCTACAACTGTCGTAGGTAAAGAATCTGGGTCAATTGCAAAACTATGGTTTTGGCTGGTAATTTCTACTCGTTGTTGTAAACCGGCAGGCTGATTCAAACCACGATGACCAAATTTGAGTTTATAGGTTTCTGCCCCTAGTGCATGACCTAAAATTTGGTGTCCCATACAAATACCGAAGATGGGTTTTTCACTTAACAGGAGTGCTTTAGCAGTTGCAATCCCTTCAGTGACGGCAGCAGGGTCGCCAGGCCCATTAGAAAGAAATACACCATCTGGATTGTATTTGAGAATTTCCTCTGGTGGTGTATCAGCAGGTACAACAATTACCCGGCAACCATAACTGACTAAGCGACGTAAAATATTGCGTTTTACGCCAAAGTCAAGAGCAACAACGGTAAAGGCTTCCCCAAGATTTTCCCCAGCCTCCGAGTTAAATTCCCAAGCTGGAATTGTGGGATCGGACCATTCATAAGCCGTTGAGGTGGTGACTTCACCAACCAGATTCAATCCTGCCATGTTGGGGGCTGCTAGTACCTGCTCTAGCAATTCCGCTTCATCGAGAATGGTTGTAGAAATGCCACCGTTCATCGCTCCGAACATCCGAATTTTGCGGGTGAGGGCGCGGGTATCGATGCCGTAAATCCCTGGTATTTGGTTTTGTTTGAGGTAGTCAGGTAAAGATTGTGTCGATCGCCAGTTACTCGGACGGTGACAAATATTCCGGGCGATCGCACCCCGCACTTGGGGCCCATCTGATTCTTCATCTTCGAGATTGACGCCAGTATTCCCCAATTCAGGATAGGTAAAAATCACAATTTGACCCCGGTAACTAGGGTCAGTCAGAACTTCTTGATAGCCTGTCATACCAGTGTTGAACACCACTTCTCCGATCGCGGTTCCCGTCGCACCGAAAGACCAACCGCGATAAGTGGTTCCATCTGCTAGGACAAGTAAAGCTGGTATTGAGTCAGTCAGGGGCATAGTAGATTGGGCAGTGGGCATTGGGCATTGGGCATTGGGGAGCCACTGCGGTCTTGGGGTCTCCCCCTTCGGGTTCGCGAGTTCCTCTTTGTTGAAACAACAAGACCGGACTCGCTCACCAAGTGGAGCAAGTGGCGTCATTGGGCATACTCTTTCTTATTCCCTATTCCTTATTCCCCAATACTGCGATTGTTAATTATCCCATAAGTTGAGCAATTGGGAGTTTTTAAAATAGTTAATTAAAATTAAAAGGGAATTAAAGTAGCGGGAGTGGATTTGGCAAAGCTTGGGCAGTTAAAATTAATTATGCTTCAGTCTTTTTTATCCCGTGCAACCCTAATTTTTGTCTCAAGCGCTCTAGCGGTTTTGTGCGTTGCCTGTAGTGAAGACAAACTGAACACCGCTACTGGTGGCGACGAGCAACCTACGCCAATTGGGGATCTAGCACCAGTCCAGCCTAGCGTTGAACCAGTAAGACCAGCAGCTACCCCAAAAGCGCAGCCGCTAGATCCGTTTGAAAGTGAACCAAGTCTTTTTGAGATGGGACGAGATAAAGCTGTTGGCGCTTGGAGTATCAGCCAATCGGCTCAATCTCCAGATGATTGGAAATTGGTGGCGAGTCAGTATCAGGATGCGATCGCGCTGATGCGAAAAGTGCGGCGACAAAGCCCAGAATTTGCGATCGCTCAAACCAAAATTACGGAATATCGCCGCCAAGTTAAATATGCCCAACAGCAAGCTAATCCTCGCCCTGTCGCAGTTAGAGAACCTCATAAAATAGTCGTTGTTGTTCCTCAAAGAGAAACCACACCAAAGTTCACTTTACCTCCACGAGAAACAAAACCGTTATCACCAGAGCCAGCTTTGCCTTCATCAGCAGTGGTGATTCCCGATGAAGCAGTATTTACAGCGCCGATAAAAAGACGAATTGGTGGTACGCCAATTGTGGAAGTTACCTTTAATGGTCAGCAACAATTTGAGATGATTGTGGATACGGGAGCAAGTGGCACTGTAATTACCCAAGAGATGGCTAATGCTTTAGGAATCGTCACAGTGGGAAAAGCCAAGGCAAATACCGCCAGTTCCAGAGCTGTAGAATTTCCTGTGGGCTATGTTAATTCGATGGCCGTTGGCGGGGTAGTAGTGAATAGAGTAGCAGTAGCGATCGCAGGTGCAGAACTAGAAACTGGACTTTTAGGACATGACTTTTTTGGTAATTATGATGTCACCATTAAGCGTAATGTGGTAGAGTTTCGTCCGCAATTGCGATCGCAAATCAATCCGCCAGAAACTCAACTAACTGCTCCAACTTCGTCCAAGCAGCCCCACTTTGTAGGATATCCTTAGCGATTTTAATACCCTCGGCGTGATCGAGAAGTGCGATCGTACCCGCTACTTGTAGCGCCAACGACGCATTTAAGGCAACTGCGTCTTGTTGCGCCTGAGTTCCCTTACCTTGGAGTACAGCCTTGAGAATTTCCGCATTCTCTTGGACATCGCCACCCCGAAGCATACCGATAGGAGCAGGTGTTAAATCCAAATCTAGGGGATTAATAGTAGTTAACTGCACTTCGCCGTTTGATAACACCGCTAAGTCAGTTTCATCTCCTAACCCAGCCTCATCAAGTTTTTCTCGCCCGTGTAGCACAATCGCCTTTTGCTTACCCAAATTTTGTAAAGCTTCGGCAACTGTTGCCAACAGTTTGGGAGTAAATAAGCCTACTACTTGCCCAGTTGGACGCAAGGGATTTACTAATGGCCCGAGCAAATTAAAAATTGTTCGCACTTTCAAAGTCCGCCGTAATGACGCAACCGCCTTGAGTGCTGGATGCCAACCAGCAGCAAACAAGAAGGTGATCCCGACTTCTTGTAGTGCGGCTTGTACTTTTTCACTAGAGGCACTTAAGTTTACACCCAAGGCTTCCAATACATCTGCACTTCCTGTGAGACTTGAAGCTGAACGATTGCCGTGTTTAGCAACGGGTACGCCAGATGCAGCAGCAACAAAAGCAACTGCTGTGGAAATATTAAAGGTTGATGACCCATCTCCACCAGTGCCACAGGTATCAATTAAGGGGATTAGGGATTGGGGATTAGGGATTGGGGATTGGGTAGATTCTTGCCCAGTCCCCAGTCCCCAGTCCCCAGTCCCCAGTTTTGATTGAGATTGTAATACTTCAGCCATGCCGGTCAACTCGTCGGCAGAAATGCCTCTAAAGTTCAGCGCTGTTAAAATTGCTCCCGATAATTCTGGGGGAACCGCTTCACTGAGCCAACCCTTCATCAATTCAGCAGATTGAGTGCGAGACAATGATTGTCCATCTATTAATTGTTGCAGCAGGAGATACCAGCTAGCAGAGGATTCTTGAGCAGGGATTGGGGAAGTTGCCATAGCTAAGATTTGTATGTTGTAGCTATATTGAGAGCTATGGGAGTTATACTACCGGAAAATTGGAAGCTATCAAAGTTAGGCTTAAATCTCAAGGCTTAATTGCAAAGCTGGATTAGCAAGATTCTGAACTTGTGATTTTTTCTTCAAATCAAGTTTAACTTTGTAGTTAGTAATGAATAACTCTTTTCCTTTAGCTGCACCACTCTGCTTATAGTTATTCATCCCATACTGTAATTCCCACTCTGAAATATTAGCCCATTGAAAATTTTCTATAATTTGCGTTGAATTGTCGTAGGTAATTAGCCAGCGATGATGACATTGTTGCAAAAGCTCAGAAAATCTCTGATGTTCAAAAGAGGTGTGTAAGTCACCGTCTTTACCATATAATTTTGATTTAGTAGCACTAAAATATGGCGGATCTAAAAATAAAAATACATCTTTTCCATCTGATTTTAATAAATGACTGTAATCCAAATTAGTAATTTGAACATTTTTTGATAAGATATTTTCTAATTTTTCAAGTCGTTCTATTGAAGTATTAGTAAATCTTTTATGGAAAGCTTGTTCAGAAAAACCGCCTGATTCTACGGTTCCAGAAAAAGTAATTCTATTGAGGACGAAAAACCGAACGGCTCTTTCTAAATCAGATAAATGATTTACATCTACACTAGTTAATTCTATAAAGAGTAATTTACCATCTGTATATTTAACTTTAATATCTCGAATTTCTTTCACTAACTGAGTTATATCAGATTGGGCAAATTTCCAGAATAAGAATAGTTCGCGGTTTAAATCGTTAATCCAAATCTTGATATCAGGAAACTTTTGCCTTAAATAAATGAATACAGAACCACCACCCACAAAAGGTTCTCGAAATTCTGAAAAGCTCTCTGGTAAATATTCAACTATTTGATTTATTGCTTTCGACTTCCCACCAGGATATCGTAGAGGACTTTTGAGCATAAATTATTACTTCCATTGTTTTTTAGACGTAAAAATACGCAAAAAAAAGCCAAATATATATAGACTTTTTTAAAAAAATAATTCGCTATAAAATAATAAAATTATATTTTTTTTGGCAATACATGACCTTTTAATGGTAATTCACTTTTGTCTAAACTTTAGCGAAAGCATATCGAAGAGAGCTTTTAAGCATAGGTATAAAAAATTCTTTTTTGTAATTTAAAACATATTAATTTAATTATTTTGGAATTTACACAAATAAAACTATTTAACTATCTGTAAAATAATCTGAATCTATCTTTTTTATTTCATAAACTGATAATGTTGATACCCCTACATTATTGTCAATCATTAATTGTGCTAATTCTTGCCCATCTATCAATACAACCTTTATATCTATTCCCAATACATAATTTTTTGCATCTTGAGTGAAATTAGAAGTTGTAATAAATACTCCTTTTTTTGCTCTTTGTCCATATAATGCGCCAACAAATTTTTGAATTTCTGGTCTGCCTATAACATTAGTATCCCATCTTTTAGCTTGAACATAAACAACATCTAATCCTAATTTATCTTCTTTAATTATACCATCAATTCCACCATCACCACTCTTACCAATTGCTTTACCAGCATCGCGCCTTGAACCTCCATAACCCATTTTGATAAGTAAATCAATGACAAGTCTTTCAAAAAAATCTGGCGAAATATTTTTAATTCGGTTAATCAAATCTATTTCCAATTCCTTACGGATTTTTTGGTATCCTAATTCCATAGACTCTTGCGGAGTTCTTTCTGAGAGTTCGTCAAGTTCTGAACTAATTTTCTCATCTTGCTTTTTTGAACTTTTGAACTTAATAAAATCAGGGAATTGGCTAAGGAACTGAGTATTTATCTCTTTTTGAGATTGCCTAGCTACGTTTATACCTTCTTCTGTAATCTCAAAATATCCTCTTTTTGGGGTTGCTAACAAACCTGCTTTTTTTAAGTATGTTCTTGCCCATCCTACCCGATTATCAAATAACGGTTGTTGACCGCTAGGTAATAATTCTTTTCGTTCGTCTTCACTTAAACTAAACTGGTCAGCTAAAGCTCCAATGACTTCTCTCATAGAGTGTTCTTGACCATCAAGTGCATATTTCAGCAATGGAAGCATTATCTTTTGATAATCAGGTATTGCCATTTTTATCTATTTAAAAGTTTAAAAAAATGAAACTATAGGCATTTTTAACATCCTTTCCAAAAAATTGGTGAAAAATGAGATTAAGCATTGCAAACCTATTAACCTAAAACTACGTACACGTAATATACGCTACTGAATTTTATCTTGATTTCATGTTGCAATCTCTTAAAAATCTGTTACATTACTTTACAGGCAGTTATAACTGTTACAACATAAAAGCTCGGAGTATTATTTATGGCAGACGTTAAGAAGACTACGCCTTCGGTTTCAGAAGATCCTAATGCTTTGCGCTGGGGCTTCACTCCTCAGAGCGAAAATTGGAACGGTCGTTTTGCAATGATCGGTTTTATATCTGCTGTTGCGCTTGAAGTGTTTTCTGGTCAAGGGATTTTACACTTCTGGGGCATCCTTTAGATTTAAACGTTTTTAGCTTCATTAGATTATGAGGCAAGGCGGGGATTAGTAAAATTGTCTACCTTGCCTCGTAATCTCAAGAATTAGAAAACTCGCCAGCAACTAGCGTGATGAGCGAAATATTACACGACCGGGAGATTCTTCTTGATTGATTCGCGCATATACTCGAAGACAAGTTAAGACTTCGCCAGGAATACCACCACAGTCTAGTTGTAAGTCATCCTTGGATGAAGCGCAGATATCTGCATAAAGTCCCGATAATTGGCGAATTCGCACTTCATTACCTGCATTAATAGCTTCATCAGCGACTTTCTTCAAAATGCGCCGTGATTCATGTTGTAGCTTTCCCCACCAAGAATAGCGTTCAGCCGGTGGTACAAATACTAGGGAATGTATCGCTTCGTCCATATCAATCCAAGCACGAAGAATTGATAGGGGATCGGTATTTTTCTCTGCTTTTTGAGTGCGTTGGAAGCGATCGCTTAAAGCATCAATATATTGATCGCGCTGTTCTGGTTTGGAGTGCAAGGAAATGACATCGAAGCTAAAAACGCTCTTTAAAGCATGATGTAAATCTGGATCTATTTCGATAAAATTCATATATAAAAATAGGAATGCTGCTGGTAAATCAGATACATTACCTTGGGTATTTTGATGATTTGAAAGTGCTTGTTGGTATAAGCATAATCCCTGAGTTTCAACAGTACCACTAAGGCCGGGGTAGATAATTTCGTCGCGGATAAAGGGAAGCTGAAAGAGATTAGAATTATCTGCGATCGCACCAACTTCTTGAGCTAAATCCAAGGTGCGCTGTCGCCAAGTTGCAGCTAAATCCTCTGGGACTCGCAGCAGTTTGCGTTGAATCTCATTCCACAAATCAGAGTCTGTTTGGCTTTGCAGTTGGGAATTACCCAAATAATAACTAAGTTCTGAGTCAGAATCGAAAGCTTCTCGGAGATGACTTAGTTTTAACTCATCTGGCGCATCTTCCCAACCAGTATTTTGCTGTGGCGGTGCAGGTTGTAACAGACTATGAAGTTCTTGCAGCACCTCATCACATATTTTAGATCCTGGATCTAGTGGAAATTCGGCGCGAGCCTGATTTAAACTAGCCTCTAGTCCATACAAACTAAACCGCAGTAATTGGGCTAACTCCGAGTTTTCTATCTCTAATAATTGACGCAAGTGCTGCATGAATCTCACCTCCAAAGCGAATAAAACTTGGCAAACCTCTGCGCCCCTTTGCGTTTACTCCGCGCCCCTTTGCGTTTAAAAATCTTAATTTTTTTTAACGCAGAGGAACCCAAAGGTTAACGCAGAGGAACGCAGAGGTTTAATGTATGCCGCAAAAGGGATCGCGTTCTTTATCAACTTCATTAGGTTGCAATTCTAATTCAGCACGGTAAACATATCCTTCTTCTTTGAGGCATTCTTGATTTTGTGATGTCCAGTAAGGGACTTCACCGGCGTGCATTCTTAGAATACCTCGATCGTCGAGAGTTACACGATATTGGCAAGGATAATCTGTGGTTACATCTGGTTTGCTGAGTGCGCCAATTCTTATCCATTTTTTGCTGTTGGTTTCGGCATCTGTTTGATAAACATAGAAGGTGTGCTGTCCAGTTTGTGGGAATGGAGGTAAGGGATTACTAATTAACCCAATTCCTGGTTGCGTCACCCCATCGCGCAAATAATGAAATTTGTGAAACGTTTTACTACCATCATTTCCGACTTCAAATACAAGATGATAGGCATCTGGTTGATCGACAGTTGCTGACTCAATCACGTTAACGGCAATATCACCATCATTTAAATTTTTATTGAAGCCTTCCACAGCGATATTCCAGTTCAATTTACCATCAGCAAATAGCGCTGAAGTTTCTGAAACTACCGATTCTAAATCAATACCAGAAATATCAATCAAATAATGGGGATTTCCTTGACAAAGCAATACGTTAAATTCGAGGGTTTGGTCAATCTCAAACTGGACTTTGATTTTTTTCAGAAATTCTACTTCTGGCATTTCCAGTTGATTCATCAGGTTTTTGCCGTCAAAGCTTCCCCATAGTCGTAAATCTCCCTCTTCGTAATCTTGACGGTAGATAATGTTAGTTAATTGTATGCCTTGCCAATGAGTACGAACTTTAGCAACAGTTTCCCAAGGTGCGAGTTGATAGAGTTCTTGTCCGGCTTTGAATATAGTTAGTAAATCGTTGCTTTGGGTTTTGCGTTTGAAGTTGCAAGGCAAATAATAAAACAGGTTTTTGACATCAATTTCTAGCTGGTTTGCTCCCTTACGCAGCAAGCTTTTAGACTCTTCTGGATCGAATCTCAATCTTCGTAGCTTTTCGGCATAGCAAGCACCGGCGGAGGTGGCTAGCTTAGTAAATTCCAACACAAAGGTAATGCGTTCTGGATTCCAGACAAAATATGGAGATTTACTAAATTCTTGGTAGATTTGGCGCTGCACTATATCTAAATTACAAGTTTTACCAGACAAAATTAACCAATCAACTTTTTGGGAATTCCAAGAATCTTTGGTGAGATCGTCGGGACGCAAACGACTTTCCATTAATCCTTTGGCAATTCCGATCGCTTCTTTAATTCCTGAAGCGGCGGCTCGTTCAAATTGTTGGTTGTCTAGGGTAACACAGATGTTATTTGGATCTTTGACTTGCAATTTAATGGCGCTTTGGGTAAGCAATTCGGAAATTTGCTGCTCAGAAAGTGTAAAGGTTAATAGAGAATTCTCTATTGGTGGCTTTTGCCCAAGTTTAAGTTTGGCTGCTTCTGCATAATCCCAGAGAATATAAAAGGATTGCAGACGTTGAGGTGCTTGTTGCCAACGAGTCGGTAATACTTTCTCGGCTGTATCTAGAGCATCTTTGTAAGCAATATCGCCTTCTGGATTCTCTTTATCTAGACATTTTAAAAGACTGCCAGTTTTGAATTTGCCTTGTTCTAAAAAGCGCTCGTTTAACTCCGAGTTAATTAAATCTTCTAGCTTTTCGTTTTCAATATCGCCTATTGTGACTGCTGTCAATAAATAATCGGTGATCGCAACTTTTAATAATCTGAAAATTCGCAATGTAATTAACTCACCGCCTAGCTGTAAATGACCAGATGAACCTAATAATTTGGGGGTAAGTTTATAGTAACGTCCTCCTAAACCCCGGTCTTCATAATCAGCAAAAGCTGGGGTTTTATCTTCTAGAGTCAGTTCAATTAAAGCTAAGTCTGTGGTTCCCCCGCCAATATCCAAGACGAGAACATTTTGTGACCATTTGTTTCCTACTTGGCGACAACGGGTTTTGAATGACTCGATCCCAATGTTGAGATTACCGCCAAATTCTCGCCATAAAAAGAATATTGCCACAGAAACGGCTTCATCATAAGCAGTTTGGACATCATCGATTCCTAACTGCTCAACCAGTTCTCTAACTTCCTTACGAACAACTGGTGGGGCGACTGTTGGGTAGGTGACAACTGCTGTTAAAAAATCTCCTTCTGAAAATCTGCGTCGTGCGTGTTGGCGGTAGTCTTCAGTTAACTCGATTAAATGCGCCCAAGCAGATTGTATTAACTGGTTAGCGGTAATTGTTTCTTCTTCGCCATCCAAAATAACTGAAAACGATCGCTCCTGGCCAAAATAGCGTTTGGGTGAATGGTGAAACCTGCTGATAATTTCCTTTAAAGAACCGCTTGTACCTTGAGCGATCGCTTTTTTTCGGTTATCTCTAGCTTCCCTTCCCATCCGCAGTTTTAAGTCTTCTAAATGCGAAATTTCCGCCTCGCTGGGAATTTCCGTATCGCGGCGATCGATATCCAGCACAACTGGGATCAGATTTTGCGACTCTAGGGTAGGGACGCGGAACACTTCATGATAAATTTGGTAAAGTTTTTTGCTAACAGCCCGGCGGAACCTCTCGCTATTCCCTAAAGAAAGTTCAATTTGGCGAATTGCTTCTAAAAATCGCTCTTTATTATCACTTTCAAATACTTCGCTCAATCGGCTGGGTTCTATCTCCAAATTTTTACTAATTTCTATGATAAACTTTGCCCAATCATCAGTGCTGACATCCGGTAAAGCTACGGAGGCGGGAGAACTGAGCCATTGCGATAAGCGATCGCGCAACCGCATTTCTTGCTCTTTGGGTAAAATTTCTGCGATCGGTACTTCAATTGGATCGAAGAGTGTGACTGTCGAATTCGACGTACCAAAATCTAAAGCAAACCATCCCGGAAATCTTTTTTGTTGTTTCTCGCTTGGTTGGCGATCGCTATAGTTATTCAATTGAAAAGCGTTCATTATAGTATTCACTTTCTGTTGTTTATTTTATAGCTGGCTAAAAACTGTAATGTTCTATCATAAAATTACAAATTTAGGTGATTTCCGACAAAGAAAATACCTGTGTTCGCGAGTTTCGACTTCTCTGCGAGACGCTACGCGAACGCTCAACTCTCGATCTATCAGTTGGTTGAGCGAAGTCGAAACCAACGGCATCGGTATATTTATTCTTGTAAATCACCTTAGAGAATTCTTATGGTAAAAACTTTTAATTTTGGTCTTTAGCACTGGCTTTTTTATTTGGCACGATATCTACGCCTACGCTTTTAAATGAAAGTACGTAGGCGTAGCTCAAACTAGGCATTGCTATGAAAATTACGGTAGTTACTAAGTTGATGTTGAAGACTCTTGCTCAGTTGTAAGTCTTACTTGTTCGATAGTTAAATTAAGTAATTGGGCAACCTCTTCCATCGACATACCACGAGCTAATAACTGAGGTACAAGTTCAAGTTTTAGTTCTTCTCGTCCTTCTTCTCGTCCTTTTTCTCGTCCCTCTTGTTTAGCTTCTTGATAAACCCTAGTTTCTTCTAACTTAACTCCTAACATAGCCTCTACCTCTTCACGACTTAAGTTTGCGAATTTATAAACTGCAATTGTTGTGATTACATCTATTATCTCCTTCTTAGCCAAGACAGTTATCTGCTCTTGTTGCACCCGCTCAATTAAACGTTTCGCTTCCCGAACCATTTGAGTCTCTGAGGCAATAGTCAACTGCATCAAACTGATACCTACTTTGTACTCATCAGGACTACCTAACTCATCTAAATAAATTCGTTGTACTTGAGAACTGTTCAGTAACGATCTATGAATAGTGGTTTTTTCTGGTTCCAAGCTGCGAGACTGTAAAATAATTACCCCATACCAGTCATCGTAAAGCGACGGGTTGCGATACATATACAGCATGGATTCTGAGAAAAAGCGATGGTACAGTAACTCATCCTTTTGGAATTGTACTTCAGCAAAAAAGATCGTCTGAGATGCTGCATCTGGTGGAGGTAAAAATACCCCATCAATCCGAAATGTTGGTTCTTTAACTTCAACTGATTCAAAGCGATAGCTAGCAGCTTCAGGCGGTGGTTGTTCTACTAACTCGAAAAACAATTCTGGGACACGTTTGAAAATTGTATAAAAAATTGCATCACGTCTCACAAATATATCCTCATATCTTCACGCGATCGCGTCATCTCAAATCTAAATCATCTGAGTGAGAAACAGCCGCAATTTCGGAAATAATCTGCAACCAAGTAGGAATTTGGATCTCAGATGGCAATTCCCCAGCCGCCAAATATCTTAGCAAACTTTCTTTTTTGGAAAGGTTTTGCAGACTCGGAATAATCTGATCCAAAATACCTTCTAGTTCGGAATTAATTTGCTGATTAACTTCGCTAACATACTGCACAAGATGGAGGCTGGCGCTAGCTGTAATTTCATCTCGCAGTCGCAGTACTAAAAGTTGGTGATTGCTCGATCTGGGTAAGCCTTGGCTTTTCTCTGGTGCCCAATCAAAGATTTGACCGACGTTGTGTTTATCGTCTTGACGTGCTAAAGGAAAAATAATTTCAGGTGCAACAGTTTTATCTTTACTAGTAATTTCCGAGATAATTGCTTCTTTCCATTCGTTAGGATCGCATCCTAGTAATAATTTGTAAAAAAGATCGGCATCTTCAAAACCAAATTTTTCTTCGATTTCTTGTTCCATTTCTGGATGGAAAAATGCCTGCAATTGTTCGCGTTCTGGGGCTATATGATTTGATAATTGGTTCAACAAATCTACCACGGCTTGCTGGATGCGATCGCGGGCAAAATCTTCTACTTCTTTAACGGTTTTCTCAAATACTGGATAAAAATCATCGCTCTTAGTTGGAAGGGAAGTATTTACGCGGTTTCCCCGATCGAATAATTTCCCAGCTGCACCTTTAGATTCTGCCAGAGCGATCGCTCCATTATTGGCTTTGTTGAAGAGTAAAGTCCACTGGTTCCAATTAAGAATTCTAAAGGTGAGTTCGTCTTTCACTACATCGCTGACAACAACACCGCGTCGGTCTTTAAGTGGTTCTTTGCCGATATCTTTTTGGAAATTTCTGTAGATTTTATCTAAGCTTTCGACCACAAAGCGCAATTCGATAAAAGCCGGACTATCGCCTGTGGGGATACCTTGCTCGTGAATTTCATCTATGATGTCTTTTAAGTGATCTTGTTGCTGACTCACCACATCAGCAGCTCTTTTGGTATCTTCATACAGTTGCTTCAAACCATGAGTAGCTACGTGAGTTTGAATCAATTCCCGCAGCTTACTAAGTCCGCCATCTTGACTAAAGTAACCCAACTGTCTGCCCAAATAGCTACGGGTGTTAGATTCTATCAGATTTTTACTTAATAGCTCCCATTTCTCTTGTAGCCGTTTAGACCTGTCTAGGTAATCAGGATAGTCTAGGTTAGCTAAAAATTCTGGTGAACCAGCTTTGACTTTACTAGAACGTTTTGCTAATTCAGCCAGTCCCAACAGTGGCGACAGTAAAACGATGCGGTCTTTTTGGGTTGTAAATGCTGCTGCACCGTCAATGGTAGTTTGCAGAACTTTGAGTTTTTGGAGAACCGTTTCCTCTTCTAAATGACTATCTTCAATCAGATGATCGAGTTCTCTTTCGCCACCCTCGCTGTCTAGAGGGAGTTGATCGAAGCGACCCACACCGACAAGAATTAAATCTTTCAGGTCTTGTCCCGGTCGCTGCTGCTGCATCATCGTGAAGATTTTATTGGCGCGATCGCTCCCAGGAGATTTACCATTTAGCAATACCAAAATTGTCTGTACTTCTGCCAATTCCCGCAATGACAAAAAGGTATCTCTAGCCCCAGAATTAGCAGCCCCCAATCCCGGAAAGTCGATGAGAATAAATTTACCTGCATCTGTAAAATCCCAAATTTCCCGTGAGATTTTCACATCAATATCGACGCGGCGGATCAGTGGGAAACTGTTTTGCAATAACTTTGTTGGTAGCCTCTGGGGTGGACTCGGTAATCTGATGTGCGCTGGGGGTAGATCCTCAAATTTCAGAGTTTGGATTGCCATTGGCTGCTCGACTAGCTGTAGCCCCTCGCGGGCAGTCACCGCATCAATTTGGTAGTGCCCACCACACATAACCTCCCCATAAGCTTGATAAGCCCGCAGGAATAATACCAACTCCCGGAGTAAATAACGGAGTTCTAAATTGTTACTGCTATTCCATGCTTCTTCACACCAGCCAATAATATCTGTCCCAGAGTTGAGTTTCGATACTGGTATCGGAGGAAGCCCTGCTGCTGTTGTTCGTTTATTGGCTTCCCCTAGCATGAAGCGTAGACACTCGTGTACTCCCTCATGGGAAAGATACTCTACCGTAAAGTTACTTAATTGCGTCGTTGCAAAATCGTCTTGCGGAATAATATGTATGGCGGTAACATTACCTGTAGTGGGGTTTTCACTGACTGGTAAAGCATCTGCATATCCAATTAGACTGCCTAAAAGTAAGGTTTTTCCACTACTAAATTCTCCCATCACACCAATTTTGACAGGCGAAGTTGCCAGGTCTACAGTTTTCTGGGCAGCCGATCGCAAACGCAGAAGACAGTCATCAAGACTAGCTGGAACCCAATCTTCTTGTTTAGAAGGGTACTGGGGCACAGAATCTATCTTTCGGAGGATGAATTCGCCGTACTCCTTAAAACGGCCCAGTTTATCTGGTTCCATAAAGTAGTTTCCGCCTAACATTAATTTCTGTGAGCTTTATAACATATAAAATGCGATTACCAGGCATTGTTACAACCAGTTGATATCACATTTAGCATTTCTCTCATTTAATTTGTGATTTTGGGATGAAGTATTTTGCATAGTCAAGACAATTTTGAAACATTGGATTTTGTTAGGAAAAATAAAAAAGAATACGTTCTTCAAAATCAAGGTTTACGAATGAGAGAAGTTAGCTTTTATACCACTAAATTATTGAAGACTGCTTAGTAAATATGTGGGTATTCAACCCTTTTATACACATGATTTAAGGAATAAGAGTTTTAGACAATTTTTACGTAAGTCCTTTATATGCAAGGTTTTTGGTGCTAACCCAAGGGTATTAGAATATAATTCACTACTACACAAGCCAAATCCGCCTAAGCAAAAATTTTTAAACCAATGGAGGTGGGTAAAGTTTCCTGTAGCCGCGATTTTTAGTCGCCAAGACTTGAAAGCATCCCAATTTGGCAAAAATAAAATCATCTGGGGATTCAATCAAGTGGTTATTCTGACTCTTGCTCAGATCCAAAACTAATGTTTAGCAGACACTCATTGGGAGACTAACAGGTATAGATTTCTACCAAATAAGAAGACCTCTCCTTAGTTGTACTAAGTGATAGAGGTCTTTGGAGTTATGTTATTTTGGCTAACAGTTTAAAAACTGCTTGTTATATCAGCCCATAACTGTTCTTTTACGCTTGAAGATGATCCCTAAACCACCCACTAACAGTGCGCCCATAATAGTAGAGGATTCGGGAACAACTTTAACCGTTGCTGCTATAACTTTGAAATCTGGGCCATTGTCGTTAGGAATACCAGGAATAAGCCCATTATTGTTAGAGCTAGTTAATCGCAGTGTTTGAGTAGTGATTCCATCTAAACTAATGCCTATGGAGCCAATATTGAAAGGCCCATTGTTAAGGATGGGGAAGACTTGAGTACTGATGTTATAGTCGGCTTTGGTGTAGTTTTGCCTCAAAATTTTGTAAGTCGCTATAACTTCATTATTTTCACCCAAAGCTTCCACCAATAAATCGCTATCGCCTGCAACTGAACCACCTGCTGTTCCACCACGCTCCCAAAAGAGGAAGGTATTCACGGGATTGGCGAAGGAGACTTCAATGCTGTCTGTATCTGCATTTTCTCGCGTCACCAGAATGCTATTTAGATTTAAGTTTCCCAAACTGTCAACAATGTCTTGAGCAGTTGGGTTTGGTTTTGAGGGGCCTTCTGGAAGCAGGGCGTCATCAGGAGTATTAGGGCCTCTTCCTGAATTCAGTACACCGAATACATTTCCATCTGGGAGAGTGTATGTATCATTTCGGAGAATCTTTGCTTTGGTGACAACTTCAAAGCTACTAATCGTTCTTCCACTAAATTCTACTGAATCCAACCGGATATCCCTTGTGGGATCGTTGAGTAAACTAGATGTAGGGTCGTTAGTCGGAGTAGCTGTGACATTAGTTTTAAACGAAAATTGGGTGAATGGTGCTGCCTGAGCATGAGCAGGTACTGTTAGTATTAGGGAAGCCACTGATATAGAAGCAGCACTTGTTGCGATCGCTATTGTCTTTGCAAAGATATTTGTCATTTGTATTTTCACCTTGGTAGACACCAAAAAACTTACCTGAGTGAATCAGATAGGTTACTAGACAGAACAAATTAGTCGCACAGTCTCAAATGTGTGCAACCTCACCCCCGCTTCTGCAAAGAGCGAATTATCAGACTTTTTTACACTTCGGACAATTAACCCTTCAGTTTTTGAAAGTCTTTAATCAGATTTATGATTCTTTACTACTAAATCTTGGTCGATTTACCGTAGTTTAGTAGAACTATCCCATAGCTTTTTGTTTGTGTCAATTGGTAAAAAAAGTTTTTATAAATTTTGTGTGGGCGATCCTTTCAGCCAAAATGCTGTTATTAGATACAATACCTTAAATGAGTAATGAGTAATACCTATTACTTATTACTCATTACTTCAAAATTCAAGACAGTTGGAGTCGGGGATTTAAACCCCAACTCAACTGATACTATGTGTAATGGTTGGGGTCTTAAACCCTGGAATTTACGATAATGCCGGAGTCGGGATTGTGTTGACGAAAATCTAAGAGTTGATGATGGGATAAGCTGACCATAAAAAATGCGTGTTTTAGCAGCATTAGTCACCGCAGTTTGACTGAGGTTCATAAAGTTTTCTAATCCCCAGAACTGCTTGGCATCTCGAAAATCAAACTCGATTTGGAAGCGTAAACGCCTCACAGAGAATCATATATTTTTAGTGAAGCTAAATCAGGTTTTTCAGCAATGCAATTACATAGCTAAGATGAATTTCTCAGTGATTTTAAAAATAAACAAAGTCAAACAAGCTCTGTGATATATATAGTTTAAATTTCACGCAAAACGCTGAAGTTAATCTTAATGATAACTTCAGCATTTTTTCAATTTATTTACACTAAAAGAGGAATTGCTGCATATATAAAAATAAATAAAGTATTAAGATCGTTAGCAGGTTGGCATAAACAAGATTATATCCATATATTAAGAAATTGTATTTTCAGCATATTACCTTAATAATTTAGGCAGAGCAGGCAGGCAAAAGTGTTTTCTAAAAAGGTGCAGAGCTACGTTAAACAAATCATAGTTGAAGAGGATGAAAAAGTATTCTACCAGCAGGCGGATATTGCTCCTCTGATGATTTGGATGTCTAGATGTAATGCACTTTACTGTTACTTCAATTCTAATTGGCTGAAATTTACTGGAATACATCTAACAAAAGCTGCATCTGCGCGAGAAGAGGAAATAGGCAATATTTGGACTGGCAGCGTCCATCCAGAAGATAGACAGCGATGTGAAGATATATACCTGAGAGCATTTGCGACGTATGATTCCTTCCAGAGGCAATATCGCCTACGTCGATCTGATGGTGAATATCGCTGGATTTTAGATACAGCCGCGCCACGATTTGCGGCAGATGGTAGCTTTGTCGGTTACATCGGTTATTGTATCGATCTAACAGAAGTGCCGATCGGGATCGGTCAATCTTCCCTAACAGAAAGCTGCTCGCTATTAACAAATTCCTCTCGCCGCTTACGTAAAATTACAGATAGAGAACGGGCAACAGAATTAGCAAAAGCATTGGAGCAACTGCAAGCAGAAATTAGCAAACGCCAAGCAATTGAAGCAGAGTTACGCCAAAAAACATCAGAATTTGCCGCGATTTTGCAAGTACTTCCTGATTCCTACTTTCGTCTTGATGCTGCTGGAAGTATTCTGGATTACAAGCAAGGGTTGATGGAGAGTGTGTATATTTTACCAGAAGATTGTCAGGGCAAGAGTTTGCGAGAATGCTTACCGATTGCTGTAAGCGATCGCTTCCATCAAGCAATAAATCAAGTACTTGAAACTCAATATGAAGTCAGTTTTGAATATACCTTACCGCAACCAGGAAAAAACAATAATTTTGCAGCTAGGTTATTACCATTACCAGACCAGCAAATTATAGTTCTTGTCCGCGACACCAGCGACAACAACCAAGCAGCTTTAATAGAAAGTGATGCCAAGTTCCGCAGCATTGTAGAAAATGCCAACAACGTTATTTTTGCGCTGACACTTGAAGGGATATTTTCCTACGTTTCTCCTAACTGGACTGAGATTTTTGGGCATGAGATTGCAGAGGTTGAAGGCAAATCTTTTGTTCCCTTTATACATCCTGACGATGTGCATATTTGTGTCGATTATTTTCAAAGAATTTTGACAACAAGCGAAAAACAAAAAGCAATTGAATATCGAGTCCAACACAAAAATGGTAGTTGGCGATGGCATACAAGCAACTCATCTGCGATTAAAGACGCTAATGGCAATATTCTGTACTTCGTTGGTATTTGCTATGACACCACCGATCGTAAAGAAGCAGAAATTGCACTCAGAGAAAGCGCCCAGCGAGAAGCACTCCTCAATCGTCTTTCTAATCAGATTCGAGCTTCTTTGGATCTCAATTACATTGTAGAAACCGCAGTACAGGAGATTCGCAACTTATTCCAGATCGATCGCTGCGCCTTCTTTTGGTATCGGCAAGACGCTGATGTACCCTACTGGGAAAGAGTACATGAGGCGAAAAGTTCCTTTTTACCATGTCTACTTAATCAACAAGAAGCAACTCATGCCGAAATCAAACTAATCGCAGCCAAAACCTTGAACGGAGAAATCATCCGCATTGATGATACTGAGACTGTGGGCGATTCCATAGCACAGCAATTTTTGCAGGATTTTGGTTTTACTGCTTTTATGGCGCTGCCTGTACACACTCAATCTGGTGAAATTGGTGCATTTAGCTGTGGTTATTGTAGTGGCTTTCGTCCTTGGCAGAACAACGAAGTAGAATTACTACAAGCAGTTACAGTTCAACTAGCGATCGCCATTGACCAAGCTAAACTTTACACCCAAAGTCGCATCACCGCCCAAACTGCCCAAGACAAAGCCCAGCAACTAGAAGCAGCACTGCTAGAACTTCAACAAACCCAAGCGCAACTGATTCAAACTGAAAAAATGTCCAGTTTAGGACAATTGGTTGCAGGTATTGCCCACGAAATCAATAATCCCGTCAATTTCATCTACGGTAATATTAGCCACGCCAGTGAATATACTAAGGATTTGCTGCACTTAGTAGAACTTTATCAACAGAGCTACTATCCACCAACACCAGAGATCGATCGACAAATCAATAGCATTGATTTGGAATTTCTCAAGCAAGATTTACCCAAAATTCTGGAGTCGATGAAGATGGGATCTGAACGCATTCGGCAGATTGTCCTATCTTTACGTAATTTTTCTCGCCTTGATGAAGACGGTACAAAAGCAGTGGATATTCATGAAGGGATGGATAGCACTTTGCTGCTATTGCAAAATCGCCTAAAAGCCAAACCAGGACATCCCGAAATCCAAGTAATTCGAGACTACGGCAATCTACCACCAGTAGTCTGTCACGCCGGACAGATGAATCAGGTGTTTATGAATGTGTTGACGAATGCGATCGATGCTTTAGAAGAGTCATACTCTGCGGGAAGCCGAAGCGCCTATGTCAATAGTCATACCCTGCAAAAAGGCGTTCGCGTAGCGTCTCCAAGAGTTGCGCTTATGTCATTAGTAAACAACACTGAACAAAGGACACATGACCAAGGACAAATGACTTCTTTACAAATTCACATTCGCAGCCTCATTCAAGAAGACTATGTAATTATTAGAGTTGCTGACAATGGCCCAGGGATGAGTGAGGAAGTACGCAAACGCCTATTTGATCCCTTCTTCACGACAAAACCTGTGGGTAAAGGTACAGGTATGGGATTATCAATTAGCTACCAAATTGTAGTCCAAAAACACGGTGGAAAGATCCATTGTATTTCAGCACCAGGAGAAGGAGCCGAGTTTGTTGTAATGATTCCACTAAAGCAAGAACCCTCAACCTAGATATCACGCAATAGAGATAAAAGTGAAAAAATGTAGAGACGTAGCACTGTTACGTCTCTAGAAGGGTTCTAGATAACGCATATTTAATTCTAGAGATGTCTAATCTTAATCTAAACTTAATCAAAAATTAACCTAATAGTTGTTAACTAAGATCAACTCACTTTTTGCTGCAACATTTTAACCCCCTCAATAACCTAAAATTTACAGGAATTGAGGGGATTATTTCTTCTAATATAGGGAATTAGGTTTGAAAAACGTTGTAATGGTAGTACTATCTTTGCGTAGGCATAGGCAATCCAGACAATGTACATAATGAACTGCACCTACGCACCGAACAAAAAATATCTGAGTACAAATAAAATAGAAGGCTGGGATGATACAACCCCAAAGTCAAAATAGTATCACCTACACACGCATTATCCACCTAAGTCATGTAATTGACATAGACATTCCCCAATGGTCTGGAGATCCCACAGTAGAATTTGAGACTGTGGCTGAACTAAATAATGATGGTTATTACTTGCGGCGTTTCTCCTTGGGAGAACATAGCGCTACCCATATCAATGCCCCTAATAGTTTTCATAGTTCTGCTGTAGGAATTGACCAATATCCAGCCCAGTCTTTAGTTGTACCTGCGGTGGTTATAAATGTTTGCCAAGTTACAGCAGTTAATCCTGATTATGCCCTGACTGTTGCTGATGTTTTGGCTTGGGAAGCAGAATATGGTGAAATTTCTGCTGGCTGCGTAGTTATACTGAATACTGGTTGGCAAAAAAAGTGGTTAGATAAAAGTGCATTCCTCAATCATGATGCTCAAGGGATTCCCCACTTTCCCGGATTTGGCAGCGATGCAACTCAATTTTTACTTGATGTACGGCAAATAGTTGGGGTAGGAATTGATACTCATGGTGTAGACCCCGGACAAGATAACAGTTTTGCGATTAACCGCTTGGTATTGGAAAAACCGCGCATTGTGTTGGAAAATCTCACAAATTTGGATCAACTGCCACCGAAAGGGACTACTCTAGCGATCGCACCTCTAAGATTACGTGGTGGTTCTGGTTCGCCTGTGGGAGTATTGGCATTAGTGCCTTAATTTTTATATCGATATTTGCTTATCACGCCAATTTCCTAAACTTGAGGATAACCTAGAAAGCAAGCAAACTTAATACACAAGTTTTCAGTGGATCATCGGAGATTTTCAAAATGACAACTCCGCTATCTTGCCGTAATTATATAGATGGCCAATGGTTGAATGCTGTAGGAGAAGCAACCCTAGAAAGTCGCAACCCTGCCGACAAAACCGAAGTCGTGGCCACATTTCCCCGTTCTCAAGTTAAAGATGTAGATACAGCAGTAGCCGCCGCCCGTCAAGCCTACCAGAGTTGGCGCAAAGTCCCGGCCCCAGCGAGGGCAGAATACATTTTTCGCGTTGGGGAAATATTACTCCAGCATAAAGAAGAACTTGCCCAATTAATCAGTCGGGAAATGGGTAAACCCTTAACAGAAGCTAGGGGAGATGTCCAAGAAGGTATTGACTGCGCCTTTTACAGTGCTGGCGAAGGAAGGCGACTATTTGGGCAAACCACACCCTCGGAAATGTCCAATAAATTTGCCATGACTGTACGGATGCCCATCGGAGTTTGTGCTTTAATTACTCCCTGGAATTTTCCGGTAGCAATTCCTTGCTGGAAAGCTATGCCAGCCTTGGTTTGTGGCAATACAGTTATTCTCAAACCTGCCGAAGATACTTCCGCCTGTGCAACTAAATTGATTGAAATTTTTCAACAAGCAGGTTTACCACCAGGAGTAATTAACTTGGTTCATGGTGTGGGAGAGGAGGCGGGGAAAGCTTTAGTTGAGCATCCCAATGTAGATTTGGTATCGTTTACTGGTTCCTCAGAAACGGGTGCTTTTGTCGGCGCGACTTGTGGACGCACTCACAAGCGTGTTTGTTTGGAAATGGGTGGGAAAAATGCTCAAATAGTGATGGAAGATGCCGATTTAGAACTTGCTCTCGATGGCGCAGTGTGGGGAGCGTTTGGGACAACTGGACAACGGTGTACGGCTACTAGTCGGCTGATTTTGCATCGTGATATCAAGGAAAAATTTACGGCGATGCTCTATGAGCGTACCAGTAAGTTACGCTTGGGTGCTGGCAATGACTCTGATACAGATATTGGGCCGATAATCAATGAAAAGCAACTCAAACAGGTGAGCAAGTATTTGGATATCGCCCGTGAAGAAGGAGCAAAGATTTTAATTGGTGGGGAAATCGCTCGTGAAGGCTCATTGAAAAACGGTTACTTCTTTCAACCAACTATTTTGGATGATGTAACTCCTGATATGCGCGTCGCCCGTGAGGAGATATTTGGGCCAGTAGTGGCATTAATTGAGGTTAGCTCCTTTGAGGATGCGATCGCAATTCTCAACGATAGCAATTATGGTCTTTCTTCTTCAGTTTACACCCGCGATATCAATCGGGCTTTTACTGCTATGCGCGACATCGAAGCAGGTATCACTTATATTAACGGCCCGACTATTGGCGCAGAGGTACACTTGCCCTTTGGTGGTGTGAAACAAACCGGTAACGGACACCGCGAAGCGGGAACTACTGCAATGGATGTTTTCACAGAATGGAAAAGTGTCTATGTTGACTTCTCTGGAAGTTTGCAACGCGCTCAGATAGATAATCGCAGTTAATTATCTACAAATACACTTGGGCTAAGAGGATGTTTAAAAAGTCCTGTTGTTGGTAGCAAAAAGTTTTAGATCCCCCTAAATCCCCCGATGAATTGGGGGACTTTAAGAAGTTTTCCCCCCTTTTTAAGGGGGGCTAGGGGGGATCAATAAGTTTTCTCCAACAAAACGTTCAACACCTAAACTCAAAAACCCATCGGGGACTATAGCAGGTTGTAATGGTGTATAGTAAATTCCCATGTTGATACCAAAAAAACCAGTCATCACGGGTTTGCCAAATCGAGGCTAAGATGGCTAACAATAAATTAGGAATTAATATTTGTAGTTCGTTATCCACAGGGATATCATCAGAATCTCGTAATTCCGCCGATGAAGGTAGGCAGTCTAAGGGATTGTAATTATACATACAGCACTTTTCGATTCATTAACCAAATCAAATAATCTGCTTTAATACAAGATAGCCACTATTTCGCATACCTGCTATGTCCGCCGACTACCTGACACCAGAACAACGTGCATTCATATCCCGATGTCGAGAAAAATGGCAACACATTGGACTATCTACCGAACCCATCAACCAACAACAGGCTACGGATGCAGTTCGAGCAATATATACTGCACTCGAACTCACTGAACCTGAAATAATTATCGTTGATAGCCCTAACGCTGGGTTCGAGTACATCTGGAATTTGCTCAAAGTTGATTCTCAGACAATTTTGGGTGATGCTATAGATAGTTCCCACTGGAGTAAAATCTACAGTAAGTTGCAATCATATTTGCTCACGCGATTACCCGTTGATTTACAAACAAATTTACATTCTTTGTTTGACAATCATTTAGCAAAAGAATATGCCAAATTACTCCAAGAACAGTTAGAAATACAATGGGGAGATGTTTTGGAGGAACATGTTGGTAAACGCAATAGCCAGTTGATTAAAAATATATTCTCTTCTTGTCGCAAACCGGAAACTTTAATTGCAGGATGCAGTTATTTTGACTTTTGTATTCAGAGTTTCAACTACCAGCAATTTGAAAACCAACTATTCATTTTAGAAGATTTTCTTAAAAATTGCGGCTGGACTTTCTTCTTTCAAAATATCGCGATTATTTCCAACCATTGCACCACAATTAATATTGATAGCAACAATCATCTCCACGGTGAAAATACACCTGCCGTAGCCTTTACAGATGGGTATAGCCTGAATGCACATCACGGTAAAATAACCCTACAACGCAAGCGTAAACTCGATGATATCGCTTGGGTAAAGTTATTTGAGAAAATGAACGCAGTTGAAATTGACTCTTGGGAAGAATACAAGTTGTTACGTGTCGTTGAAGGAATTAATGTCCAGCCTAAGCAGTTCCTCAAAGTAATAAATCCGCATACGGGAGAAGTGCAGGTTTTTAGAGTGTCTATGCGGTTCATATCTGCTATTGAGGCGGCACGCTGGGTAAACCAACGCAAAACTTAGGAATCATGAGTGAGAATAAGCTATTTCATAATTATTTGTTGTTCGACAAAGTTGTTCGACAAACTCAGAAAAATTTAAATTAAAGCTGATGCCAATACTGTGTTTGATTACCATTTCCCAAACACTGGCAATACTTAAGCAATTATCATTATTTTCAATTTGGTCTCGCAAGTTATTACTAATTCTTGGGTGCTTTCAGCCGCGCTAGTAGCGACTGTCAAATTTCAGAGTCAAGCGTTGGCGTAGCTCGCCGCAGGCATCGCTCTTTAACACCATTTTTTCAGATTAGATGCAGAGTTCTGGGAAGTGGCTCTAGAGTTGACGGGAGTGACTACAGAGTTGACGGGAGTGACTACAGGGTTGGCGGGAGTGACTACAGAGTTGACGGGAGTGACTACAGGGTTGACGGGAGTGACTACAGGGTTGGCGGGAGTGACTATAGGGTTGGCGGGAGTGACTATAGGGTTGGCGGGAGTGACTACAGGGTTGGCGGGAGTGACTACAGAGTTGACGGGAGTGACTACAGGGTTGATGGGAGTGACTACAGGGTTGGTTTTTGTTTGCTGCGATCGCTTAATTATAAAAACTCATTGCCAGCAAAGCAATCTCTGAAAAGTGCGATCGCTCTTTGATACCATTTTTTCAGACTAGATGCAGGGTTCGTCTTTGTTTGGTGCGATCGCCTAATTATAAAAACTCATTACCAGCAAAGCAATCTCGAAAAGTGCGATCGCTCTTGAACACCATTTTTTCAGACTAATGCAGGGTTTGTCTTTGTTTGGTGCGATCGCTTAATTATAAAAACTCATTGCCAGCAAAGCAATCTCTGAAAAGTGCGATCGCTTTTTGATGCTGTCATCAATTAATATTTATCTCCAGATTATTGCTAAATTTAAAGTAAATCCTGGTAAAATATCTTCACCTAATAATTCTTTTGGATGTTCTAATATTTCCACTGGTTGACCAAGACGGTAGATTTCTACCTGACGTAATTTTGAATTAATTAACCAACCTAATTTAACCCCGTTATCGATATATTCCTGCATTTTCTCTTGGGTTTCTTTCAAAGAATCGCTGGGTGACATTAACTCTAAAACGAAGTCTGGTGCAATAGGTGGAAACTTTTCTTGCTCTTCAGGTGTAAGTGTATCCCATCGTTCTTTTCTAATCCAAGCGACATCAGGAGAACGGTTTGCACTATTAGGCAATTTAAAGCAAGTGGAAGAATCGAAGCAAATTCCTAGTTGAGTTTGACGATTCCAAATCACAAAATCTGCCGCAATTTCAATATTACGATTTCCAGTCTCTCCGCCTGTGGGTGGCATGATTAGAAGTTCTCCCCTTACATTGCGTTCAAATTTGATTTCAGGGTTTTCACGACACAACTGATAAAATTGATTGTCGGTGAGTTGGATGATGGGGTTTAAGTTGATGGCGATCGCTGTCATAGTAACTATATTGGGGATGACATCAAAATTTAATGAAGCTTTTTACCACAAACTAATTGTATCAAGACATCTTAGCAATGAATTTCAGAGTCAAGCGTAGGCGTAGCCCAACCCAGGCATCGCTCTTGAACACCATTTTTTCAGACTAGATGCAGGGTTCGTCTTTGTTTGGTGCGATCGCCTAATTATAAAAACTCATTGCCAGCAAAGCAATCTCCGATCGTTACTGACTCTGACAAATAAATCTTTTTGTTTTGCCCATAGACGCAAACAAGACCGCAAAACAACGACTTTTAGTCAAATTAATGATGTAAAAAAAGTTTGCGGAAAGTTGCATTGCGGGATTGGGTAGAAGTAAAAACCCAACCCAAAGTATTCATTTAGCTGGTTCTGGTGGTAAACCGAGCTTGGCACGAAAATCTTTATCGTATTTTGCTTTATCCCAATTTTTAGCAGCTTTAACTTGTTCAGAGGTCAGGTTTTTGGCATAGCTGAGGTCAGCACCGCTGAGGTCGGCACCGCTGAGGTCGGCACCGCGGAGGTCGGCACCGCGGAGGTCGGCACCGCGGAGGTTGGCATCGCTGAGGTTGGCACCGCTGAGATTGGCAACGATGAGGTTGGCACCGCTGAGGTTGGCACCGCTGAGGTTGGCAACGATAAGGATGGCACGGCTGAGGATGGCACGGCTGAGGATGGCACGGCTGAGGTTGGCACTGCTGAGGTAGGCACTGCTGAGGTTGGCACCGCTGAGGTTGGCACTGCTGAGGTTGGCACCGCTGAGGTTGACACCGCTGAAACTTTTATTAGTTAAGCTCTCACCAGCTTGTATCAGCTTTTCCAGTGCTTGAATTCTTACTCGACTATACTCATTTCCCTTAACAGCATCGACTTGCTGCCAAAGTTGGCTTATCCTAATTTGTTTTTCAATTAAAATACCTAGAACTACTGACCCAAGTAGCGGAATAATTAAGAAAAACCCAACGGATCTAAAGCGATTATTCCGCGTTTGTCTAACACTTGCTTGAATAAACTCAATAGCTAAGTCGGATAATCTTAAGTTCTCAGTTTGTTGTTTATGCAAATCTTCTGCTTCTCTCAACCGCTTGCCCTGAAGTAGATAATCTTTCGCCTTTCCTCTATCTCGCCATTCAATAGCTGCCGCTTCAATTTTCCGCTTTTGTCGCAGTAGATCCCGACTTTCCTCAATCCATTTGCGTAATAGCAACCAATGGCGAATCAGTGCTTCATGTGCCACATCTACCACAGCAATTTGATTAGATAAGGTACTGGTGACAACTAACTTCTCATCAGCTAACCGTTGAATTATTCTATTAATCACTGCTTCTGAATACTGCAAACTAATTAAATCTCTTTGCAAAACTTGTCTGCGGGTATCTTCTGTTCCTTCTCCCAACTGCGTCAATTCTAAAAAAATCCGCTTTGTTGCTTGCTGTTCCTCAAGTGATAATGACTCATAAACTTCTGTAGCGCGTATTTGCAGGGTTCCCCTGACTCCACCTAGTTTGCTATAGGTAGTCAGGGTTAACCGTTCTTCAGTTCTTTGCTGCCATAGTTCTGTCAGCGTGTACTGCAACAACGGTAAACTCCCCGGTGAATCTTCTACATCTACAATCATTTGAGAAACTAATTCCGGTTCTACTGCTAAGTTCACCTGTTGGGCAGGTTTGAGAATTGCTGTTTCTAATTCCTCCCGATTCATCGGTGTTACTGTTACTAAATGCTCTTGAATTTTCTTAGCTAGTCCGCCATACTCTTGTTCCAGACATTTACCAAAGAAATCAGCCCGCATTGTAATTATTAGACAGAGTTTATTGTCATCCCGTTGTAAAGCACCCAGCACACATTCAAAAAACTGCTGTCGTTTTGTAATGTCTTGACATTGAGTAAAAGCTTCCTCAAACTGGTCTACCACTAGCACTATGCGCTGAGTTTGTGCAGCAGTAATCAACTGTCCTAAACCAACTGCACCTTTGGCAATTAATTCTTCTGCTTTTGCTAATTGTGATGCGCGTTCAATATCTGATAATTCTGATTCTACAAATGCCAGTGCTAAATTTTGTAAGGGATTAATCCCCGGTCGAAATATTTTCAACTGCCAAGTATCGCTACCTGATAACCTGCGTCCTAACTGTAATTGATAAAGTAAACCGGCTCTCACAACACTAGATTTACCACTTCCTGATGCTCCCAACACAGCTAAGAAATTACCCGATCGCACTTTTTCTAATAATTCGTCGGTTAACGCTGTTCTGCCATAAAATAAGTTAGCATCTGCTTCTGTGCAATCAAAATAAGACAACCCTTTGTAAGGACAAATAGCTGATATCTGTACTGTGGAGTTAACAACAGAGGAATTCCATTTGCGGGTGAGATTAATTGCTTCACCAGAGTTCGCAAAAATGGGACGCTGGGGGAACGGGTGATGTTCTTGATTGAGCAAGTCTACTAAAGTGTAGTTACTCACCCAACGGTCTTGTTTTGGTTCCAAACCTTTCAGCAGTGCAGCAGTGAGAACGCTGTGTTGGCTGTTAATCTCTTCAAAAGCTACTTCAAAACCACGAGAAGCCGCAATAAAACACCTGTCTCTACCTTTACCGCGATCGCCTGGATCTGCTTCTGCAAAATTTAGCACCTCCCCGCTATAGCAGCAATCCAAAATTACAATTTGTTGTCTAACTTCACTTTCTTGCAGCAGTCGCCGCAGCCATTGTAGAGATAATCCCCAATTACCCGCATCCGGGTTGACTTCACTTGTCGCTAAAAAGCCTTCCTGAATCCCTAGATTTTTCCGCAATCCATGACCAGAAAAATACAGTAGCGCTGTGTCTGGCGGCTTTCCATCTGGCTTAAATAATTGAACGATCGCTCTTTCTAACTGAGTTAAACTAACTTTAGTTTGCTTACCAATGCGAATCGTCTCATTTTCCTTATCTTTGACTGCTGGTAGCCGCGTTACCCGAAATTCACCATATTGTTGTAAGATTTGAGCGATCGCTTCACCATCGGCAGCTGGTGCGTTGAGACATTTTAAGCGGTCATACGTATTAATTCCCACCACCAAAGCGTCTCGACTCATCCTGCAAAGCCCTATGATAGTTGTGCCGAATTATTTCCAGCTTCTACAAGAAATTTACCGCATTTTCCGTAAAATTTTGTAGATAAGCACTGCTGGACTACCCTAGACGCAATTCTTTTAGGCGAGATTTATCCTATGACTCAACTCACACCTATTCAGTTGGAAGATGGCACGATTATTTACATTGAAGCCACAAATAACGTAGATGCTCCGCCAGTGATTACCGAAATTTCTCCAGAGGGAGAAGAAGCGCTAATTGATAAGGGATGGGATGCTGATGCTGCACAAAAACAGATAGTGCAAAATTTCCAAGCAATTGAAGGTACAATTCGGGCTTACACTGTTTATTCACTCAATGCTTTTAAGAAAATCCCTGTTGCTAATATTGATAAAGTCACTCTAGAATTTGGCATCAAAGTTGGCGGTGAAGCAGGTATACCTTACGTAACTAAAGGCACGGCTGAAAGTAATCTGAAGGTAACGGTAGAGTGTTCATTTCCTGACCAATCGGAAAAGAAAACTCAGCAATCATGAGTGAGAGTATTGACGCAGCCAAAATTTCGATTATTATTCCGGCTATTAATGAAGCGGGGAATATTAAAAAAGCCATTGCTACTACTCAAGCCAATCTAAATATAGAAGTCATTGTAGTCGATGGTGGCTCTAGTGATGATACTGTAGCGATCGCTCAGTCTTTAAATGTCAAAGTTATCTCATCATCTCCTGGTCGTGCTGTGCAAATGAACGCGGGTGCTTTAGCGGCTAGTGGTGAGATTCTGCTGTTTCTCCATGCGGATACCCGTTTGCCAACAGGGTTTGATGAGATGATTCGCACAGCGCTACAACAACCTGGGATTGTAGCTGGTGCTTTTAAGTTGCGGATTGATGCCTCACTTTTAAGTTTACGATGGGTAGAGTGGGGAGTAAATGTGCGATCGCATTTTTATCAAATGCCCTATGGCGACCAAGCAATTTTTTTAACAAAGGAAGTATTTCAAAAAATAGGCAGTTTTCCCGAATTGCCCATCATGGAAGACTTTGAACTCATGCGTCGTCTAAAACGCATCGGACGCATTGTAATTATTCCCACACCAGTTGTTACCTCAGCGCGTAGATGGTTGCAAAAAGGAGTATTAAAAACTACGCTACTTAATCAAATAGTAATTACTGCTTATTTACTCGGCGTTTCACCTGAGCGAATTTGTAGCTGGTATCGTCGAGAAAAATTTAAGAGGCTTTAAGCTTTTTCTCATCTAAGTAGTATATCTTAGGGGCATTGGATTTGAGGTGTAAATTTTAAATTTGAGCCTCAAAAGGTTAACGTTGAGCTTCAGAAGGTCAACGTCGAGCCTCAGAAGGTCAACATCGAGCCTCAAAAGGTCAAAGTCGAGCTTCAGAAGGTCAACGTCGAGCCTCAAAAGGTCAACGTCGAGCCTCTGAGGGTGAAACTTATAAAAATGAACAAGCGTTTATTAAATTCCAAACTCAAACTACTACTGCTAAGTTGCCTGATTATCACTCTCATAATTGCCGCTAAACAGTTCAACTTTCAGGGATTTTTACAGACTTTAATCATTTGGGTTCACAGCCTTGGTGCTTTTGGGCCTATCGCCTACATACTCATTTACAACTTAGCAACATTACTATTTATACCGGGTTCCCTCTTAACCCTCAAAGGTGGTTGTCTGTTTGGTGTATTTTGGGGATCGATATATGTGCTAATTGCTGCGACAATTGGAGCAACCTTAGCTTTTCTCATTGGACGCTACTTCTCACGAGATTGGGTTTCTCGACAAATGGACAAACATCCTAAATTTAAAGCGATTGATTTAGCAGTTGCTAAAGAAGGATGGAAAATTGTTTTGCTAACTCGTCTTTCACCTATATTTCCCTTCAATTTATTAAATTATGCTTTTGGGATAACACAGGTTTCTCTCAAAGACTATATATTAGGTTCCTTCGGTATTATTCCCGGTACTGTGATGTACGTTTATATTGGTTCTTTAGCTGGGAATCTTGCCATGATTAACATTTCTCATCAACCAATTACTCCAGAAACTCAAGTCTGGCAATGGATAATGCGAGTAGTTGGGTTGATTGCTACCGTTGCTGTAACTGTATATATCACAAAAGTTGCTCAGAAAGCATTAGCTCAAAGTGTGGCAGTAGAAATCACAACCCATGAAAAAACTAACAATCATTCAGATATTTAAAGCCTCTCTGCGAGACGCTACGCGAACGACTCCGCTCGGCTTTAACACTGAGCGAAGCCGAAGTGTTAAAAGTATTAATACCAGAAACTTCCAGAAGTTTTTTCGCCTCAGTATATTAATATTACTAATATTGGCAAGTAGTTTCTCATTAAACACAGACCCAGCTTTAGCACAAGAATCGGTAACTTTAAATTCTTTCAATCCCCAAGCAATTTTACGCGAAGCCTTGCAGTGGATTGAAAGCCTGGGCGCAGTAGGAGCCATAGCTTTTATTGTCCTTTATATTATTGCTACCGTTGCTTTTTTCCCAGGTTCTATTCTCACCTTGGGAGCTGGTGTAATTTTTGGTGCAGTTTGGGGTTCTCTTTACGTGTTTATCGGTGCAACCCTTGGTGCTACTGCTGCTTTTCTCGTCGGACGTTATTTAGCAAGGAGTTGGGTTGCTGGTAAAATCGCAGATAACAAAAAATTTGCCGCCATTGACGAAGCGGTAGGTAGAGAAGGATTAAAAATTGTCCTGTTAACGCGACTATCCCCGATATTTCCTTTCAATTTGTTGAACTATGCCTTTGGCATCACAGGAGTTTCACTTCAAGATTACTTCATCGGCTCTCTAGGCATGATTCCCGGAAGCATTATGTACGTTTATATTGGTTCCCTTGGAGGAAATCTGGCCATGATTGGGACTGAGACTCAACCTACCAACCCGACTTTACAATGGGCAATTCGCATCTTGGGTTTGATTGCTACAGTAGCTGTGACAGTTTATGTCACCCGGATTGCGCGCAAAGCTTTAGAAGAAAAATTATAAGGGTGGACAGATGCTTTCGCTATCTTTGGTAATCTTCGTATATTACAAAATAAATTGCGGAAAATGGGATAACAATTGAACAAAGGAAAATAATATGACAACTGAAAATAGTAAACCAAATGATGAAGTTCAAATTCGCACGATAATCGAGGAGCGCGTCAAAGCACTACCCAACAAAGATATCAACGCGCTTTTGTCCAATCACGCGCCGGATATTCTGTCTTTCGATGTCATCAATCCACTGCAATATATCGGAGTAGATACGGTTAGAGAACGCGTCCAGAAGTGGGTTTCTTCATTTCAAGGCTCAATCGGCTATGAGATTCTAGACCTGAGCATCACGACGGGCGAAACGGTGGCTTTCTGCCATTACCTCTATCGTGTGAGCGGAACACTGACAGACGGAGGGAAAGTCGAAATGTGGGTGCGGGCGACTGTTTGCTTGCGTGAGATTGACAGCAAGTGGATGATTGTGCATGAGCATCAATCAGTGCCTTTCGACCCGGAGACAGGCAAAGCGTCGCTTAATCTCAAGCCGTAGGACTTCGTGAATCATAAGCTACGCCTAACAAGTCGTTGTACTCAAGCGCGAAACAGCAGCTTTTTTATCACATTGTCCGTTAATTTTTATCGAGCTTGGTTGCGGTTTTGCACCGCGTCAATTCAATCGTTTGGCGGTTACTGCCTGAATTGGATGCGCCGACAAATAATTAATTTTGTTCAAAGTCCAATTATTAAACAAGCATAAAAAATAAAAGACTGAACCGCCTAAATTTATCAGGATTCTTAATTTTTAATTTTGAATTCCTATAAAAGGCAGTTGAATTTAGTATTATTTTCAATTCTTAAAAAAGGTTTTGCTAATGACCAATTCAGATTTAGAGAGAGTTACTGTTCGCCCAACGGATGAGTATAACCAAAAGTTGGTGTCTTACGTTCATCCGCCAAATTGGGTTAATCCTCAACCCGCAGATGTTTATGATTTGGTAGTAATTGGCGCTGGTACGGCGGGATTAGTAGTGGCTGCGGGTGCGGCGGGTCTGGATTTGGGTTTAAAGGTGGCGTTGATTGAAAAGCATCTCATGGGTGGAGATTGCTTAAATGTTGGTTGCGTACCATCTAAAACTATTATTCGTTCTGCCCGCGTCGTTGGCGAAATCTGGGATGCTAAAAACTTGGGAGTTAATATTCCCCAACATAATATTGATGTTGATTTTCCCAAAGTTATGGCTAGGATGCGGCGAATCAGGGCTGATATTAGCCCTAACGACTCGGCGGAGCGTTTTCAAAACTTGGGTGTTGATGTCTTTTTGGGTAGCGGTCAATTTGCAAGTAAAAATACCGTGGAAGTTGGCGATAAAACCCTCAAGTTTAAAAAAGCTGTAATTGCAACTGGCGCAAGACCTGCACAACTGTCGATTCCAGGAATTGAACAAGCGGGTTATCTAACCAATGAAACGGTTTTTTCTCTAATTCAACGACCGGAACGTTTGGCGGTAATTGGTGGCGGCCCCATTGGTTGCGAATTGGCGCAAGCTTTCCGGCGTTTGGGTTGTGAGGTGGTGCTTTTCCATAGCGGTTCTCATCTCCTGAATAAAGAAGACCCTGAAGCCGCTAAAATTCTCCAAAAGGTTTTAATTAACGAAGGAATTCGCCTAGTACTTGATTCCAAACTGGAAGAAGTGGTAACTGTGACTGAGGGGAAACGGCTTTACTTTTCCTCTAACGGTCATCGAGATTCGGTGACAGTCGATGAAATTTTAGTCGGCGCGGGGCGATCGCCAAATGTCGAAAATCTAAATTTAGAAGCTGTGGGTGTAGAATATGACAAGCACCAAGGCGTGAAGGTAAATGATTACCTGCAAACGACCAATCCCAAAATTTATGCAGCCGGCGATATCTGCATGAACTGGAAGTTTACCCATGCTGCTGATGCTGCGGCGCGAATTGTAATTAAAAATACCCTGTTTTCTCCCTTTGGCATAGGACGCTCGAAACTCAGTAGTTTGGTGATGCCTTGGGTAACTTATACTGACCCAGAAATTGCTCACGTGGGGTTGTACGAACACGAGGCGCAAAAATTGGGTATTGAGGTGACGACAATTGAGATTCCTTTTAGTAGTGTAGACCGAGCGATCGCAGATGGTGAAGAGTTAGGATTTCTCAAAATTCACCATAAAAAGGGGTCTGATGAAATTATCGGTGCAACTATTGTCGCCAGTCACGCGGGTGAGATGATATCAGAAGTGACTACGGCAATGGTGAATAAGATTGGCTTGAGCAAGTTAAGCAGTGTAATTCATCCTTATCCCACTCAAGCCGAAGCAATTAAAAAAGCAGCTGATGCTTATCGTCGAACACTCCTCACATCAAATACCAAAAAATTGTTGGGATTTCTGACAAAGTTATCTTAAGCAAAATCAGCGAACGGTCAGATAACTGTTCGCTGATATCATGTCCGGATAAATAGTTATGATTCCCACAGTCATTGCACCCCACCCCCAACCCCTCCC
>NZ_JAVRCC020000021.1:0-95647 GCF_034530975.2 Nostoc sp. DedQUE07
TGGATTAACATCGGAGCTTAATCGTAAGTGATTTACCGGACATGATATGAAATCTAGTTTAATCCTGAAACTAATCGTTACACTACTATTCCCAATCATTCTGGTGATATGCCAGAAGGAACATTACGTGCAATTTTAAAGCAAGCTGGTATTGAACCTGAAGATTTTATTAACCGCTCTTAGTAATAAAGGACGTTTATATTCATTTTGATTAAGCTTGTTTTTACTATTCTAACCAAGCTATCAAATCAGCAACTTCAGAAAAATCAAGCAACTCTTCGCCCAACTCCTCTAACTGTTCAGTAGATAAATTTTTAACCTGCTCAACTAATGATACATCAATATCATCAAAGCGCCGTTTAAGCTGACGACTAATCAATTTAAACGCTTCTTTTTGAACGATATCTTGATAAATTACAGACTCTTCCATATTATCTGCAAAAATTTTAGTCCCTCTTCTGCTCGTCTAACCAAGCTACTAAATCAGCAACTTCAGAAAAATCAAGCAACTCTTCGCCCAACTCCTCTAACTGTTCAGCAGATAAATTCCTAACCTGCTCAATTAATGATCCATCACTATCACTAAAACGCCGTTTAAGTAGACGACTTATTAATTTAAACGCTTCTTTTTAAACGATATCTTGATAAATTACAGACTCTTTCATAATATCCTCCCGCAAAAATTGCCGAATCAAATCCTTATCAAACCGCAAACCCACCAGAATTTCTACACAACCCGCAATATTTTGTCGCTCCTCCCTATCTGAAATTGTAGCGACTTGTTCAGCTACTTGTACCAGTAAAGTTTGCGGCGAGTCAGTTCACGTCAAACTTGCTAAAAGTGAAGTATTTACTAGAAATGTTGCTAAGTCTTGCTCCCATAGGCGAACTACACGAATGAAATTGCTTGAGTTTATAAAAATTACAAAAAGCAGCTACTTTTTGATACAAGTAGCTGCTTTGAGAGATAAAAGATAGTAACAAATAAACTATTTAAACGTAGAAAAGTTGGTTGTATAAAAATAAGGTATTAACATCTAAGAATCTTGCCCAATGTAGGATAGAGTAGTCTAACAATCGTATTCTTCTTTCCACGTCGAGAGGTATATAGGGACTTGTTGATAATTGTTGTCTAAATTTACTTGTAATAGATGTTAATTTACAAGCATCACCATATCTCAAATACACAAGCTGATCTCGTATATCCGAACTTAGACTTTTATCATTATCAACTGCATCAATAAAATCTTCTAATCTTTGATTGATATTTTTTCTAGCATAACTTGCTTGTGTTTCTAAGATGTAATTCATGGTGAATGTGATTTATTAAATATTGATATTATAACTGTTATTTTTATACTGTTTATTCATTAGCAGAATATTTGTACTACTATTTTCGCGCCCTTTGTGTTCTAGTCTGCTGCAACGGCTTCACCAACCAAGCGCGTTTCAAACAAAAAAACAGCTGCATCTATTAGGAAGCAGCCGTTTTCACAAATTATGTAACTACAAAGTATTAGTAATCGAAGTCGCCACCGCCAGCACCAGCACCAGCAGGAGCGCTATCTTTAGGTTCGGGCTTGTCAACTATAATACATTCGGTTGTCAACACCATACCAGCGATGGAAGCAGCGTTTTGCAGAGCAGAACGAGTCACCTTGGCAGGGTCAACAATACCAGCCGCTAACAAATCAACAAACTCGTTGGTTGCAGCGTTGTAACCAATATTGAAGTCTTTTTCTTTCACGCGTTCAGCAATAACAGCACCATTCTGACCGGCATTTTCAGCAATCCGCTTCAGAGGTGCGGGTAAGGCACGAACGACAATCAAAGCACCAATCAACTCTTCATCCTTAAGGTTGCTCTTTGCCCACTCTTCCAAGTCGGGAGCCAGGTGAGCCAGAGTTGTACCACCACCAGGAACGATACCTTCTTCTACAGCAGCTTTGGTGGCGTTGATAGCGTCTTCTAGGCGCAGTTTCTTATCTTTCATTTCGGTTTCGGTTGCTGCACCAACTTTTACTACAGCAACACCACCAGAGAGTTTAGCAAGACGCTCTTGTAATTTCTCTTTGTCGTAAGAAGATTCGGTTTCATCGATTTGACGACGAATCTGTTCGACACGAGCCTTAACAGCAGCTTCGTTACCTTCGGCAACAATTGTAGTGCTGTCCTTGGTGATAGTGATCCGGCGAGCTTTACCCAGGCTATCCAGCTTGGTGTTATCTAGCTTCAAACCAGCATCTTCGGTAACTAGTTGACCACCAGTTAAAACGGCGATATCTTCTAATAGTGCTTTGCGGCGATCGCCAAAGCCAGGAGCCTTAACAGCAGCCACGTTGAGTACGCCGCGCAAACGGTTTACTACCAAGGTTGCCAAAGCTTCTTTTTCAATATCTTCGGCGATAATTACCAAAGGACGACCAGCACGAGCTACTTGCTCTAACACTGGTACAAGGTCTTGTACCAAAGCAATTTTCTTATCAGTCAACAGTAGGAAAGGTTCATCAAAAACCGCTTCCATCCGTTCAGCATCGGTAGCGAAATAAGGAGAGATGTAGCCTTTATCAAAGCGCATCCCTTCAGTGATTTCCAACTCGGTGAACATAGATTTCCCTTCTTCTAGGGAAATTACGCCTTCCTTACCCACCTTGTCCATTGCTTGGGCAATCATCTGACCAACTTCTTCGTCGTTACCAGCCGAGATCGCACCAACTTGGGCAATGGCTTTGGAATCTTCCACTGGACGGGCGTGTTCAGCAATTTTTTCTACCAGGAAGCTGGCAGCTTTGTCAATACCACGCTTCAGTGAAATCGCGTTAGCACCAGCTGCAACGTTCCGCAAGCCTTCTTTGACGATCGCATGAGCTAATACGGTAGCGGTGGTAGTACCATCGCCCGCAGCATCATTGGTCTTAGAAGCAGCTTGACGAATCAGAGCTACACCAGTGTTTTCAATGTGGTCTTCTAATTCGATTTCTTTGGCGATCGTTACACCGTCATTGACGATTTGCGGTGCGCCAAACTTCTTTTCTAGGACTACGTTACGACCTTTGGGGCCAAGGGTAACAGCTACAGCCTCAGCCAGGATGTCAATGCCTCGTTCTAAGGCGCGACGGGCGTTTTCGTTGTAGATAATGCGCTTTGCCATAATTTATTGTTAGTTGTCCTTTGTCATTTGTCATTTGTCTTTTGTTCTACCCTTCGGGAAGCCGCCCGGAGGGCATCTACGTCATTTGTCATTTGTCCTTTGTCATTGGCTAATGACTAATGACCAATGACCACTAGATAACAACTGCTAAAATATCTTTTTCAGAAAGCAGTACATATTCTTCAGTGCCGAGCTTGATGTCAGTGCCAGCGTACTTAGAGTACAGCACCTTATCGCCGACTTTAATTTCTAATTCCTGACGGTTTCCGTCGTCATTACGCTTGCCAGGGCCAAGAGCCACTACTTCCCCTACTTGGGGCTTTTCCTTGGCGGTATCGGGCAAATACAGACCACCTGCGGTCTTCTCCTCAGAGGCGCTCACTTTTACGAAAACGCGATCGCCTAAAGGTTTAACTGTAGAAACGCTTAGAGATAAAGCTGCCATAATTATTTTCTCCAGAGTTTAGCACTCTCAACTCCTGAGTGCTAATTTACCGAAAATTGGCGTCCAATGGCAAGAATGCCTTGAGTACGGGTTCCCGAACTAGAAGGTCATAGATGTACTTAAGTATAAATGCTTAATTATTTATACCTTGCGGGTTTTGTTCTGTAAGTTACGAAGAGAGTAGGGAGTGGAGAATTAAGAGTTATGAAAATTCTTCCCTATTCCCCATTCCCTACTCTCCAGTCAACTTTATTTGCAAAGCTTGCAAATTGTTATGGAACTGTAATCAGGGAGCCACTCGATGAGTAACAATACAGTGACAGCGATCCAGTCCAACCATCAAATCCCTAAAAAAACTCAATCTTTGGAACATGAGACCCTGAGTAATTGTGTAGAAAGTTTAGGACTTGCAAAAATTCAGCGAGACATTTTTATTTGCGCTGACCAGGCAATTGCTGCTCAAAACGAGCTAGTCTGGAATTCTGGGATTACTTAAAAAAGCGACTTAAAGATTTAAAACTCGATGAGCCGTACTAAAGTCATTCTATTTGCGTCTATAAAACTAAAGCCAACTGCTTGCGTGTTTCTGGTTCTAGATCCATAATGGTGATTTACCCTGATGGTGTCTGGTATCGCCAAGCAAACCCGGAAGTTACTCTGCGGATCGTCCGAGAACACTGAATAGGTAATAAGGTGGTAGAAGAATATGCGTTTTCAATCCATCTTTTGCCTGAAACTTCCCTAGTTTCTTGTGAACACCTCATAGAGGCTTAACAACGAAAGGATATGGTATAGCAGTAGGCTTTAAGAAAGTGCGGGTTGGTTTTGAGGTAGGGTCATCTTTAAGCCAATACTTACTTGTCAGTCCGAAAGATTATTATTTAATCAGTGTTTTTTACCCCGCCCCTTTCAAAGCGATATATAATAGCGCATTATAGATACTACTGCTATACGTATCCTTGCTGGACTTTTGCTATCGAGCTACTAGTCTATTGAAAGTGCTCGGCATTTTTGAGACTTCGAGACAGCAAAGGCAAGTTAAGTAGGAAAAAGGACAACATCTCGAATAACCCACCATAGAGGATAAATATTCAAGACTTTGATGGACCGAAGCGCGACAAGTGCCACTGCTATGAAAGAGCCCAGCATGAAAGATCACAAACGACTTCTATTGATTGATGATGACCCTAACCTCATCTTGCTGGTGAAGGATTACTTAGAATTCCGGGGATATGAAGTCATCACCGCTGAAAATGGACGTGAAGCTCTGGAAATTTTAGAGCAAGATGTTCCAGACATGATCATCTGCGATGTGATGATGCCGGAAATGGACGGATATACTTTTGTGGAACAAGTCCGGCAAAACGAACGCACCAGCTGGATTCCGGTTCTTTTCCTTTCAGCTAAGGGACAAAGTGCAGACCGAGTTAAAGGTCTGAACAAAGGTGCTGATGTTTATATGGTCAAGCCCTTTGAACCAGAAGAACTCGTAGCGCAAGTTGAGTCCTCGCTGAAACAAACTATCCGTTGGAAAGAACACCAAGCTAAAGGAGGCGAAAACGGTTCCCGCATCCAGGTTCCCTTCGATGTGCAATTAACCCCAACCGAACTGAAAGTAGTCCAGTTCGTTGCTAGGGGTTTAGCTAACCGGGAAATTGCTGAAGAACTAAATGTTAGTCAGCGCACAGTTGAAAGCCATGTGTCCAATATGTTGGGCAAAACCAATCTCCACAACCGCACTGAACTAGCGCGGTGGGCGATTGAAAATCAAATGGCCTAAACAAAGTTAAGAGTTAAAAGTTAGGAGTTATGAATTTTTTAATTCCTAACTCCTAACTCCTAACTAATATTTACCAACCATCTTCTTCAGGGCTGGATTGGTGCAAAACTTCTAAATCCAGTTCATCCAGGTAAGTCAAGGCACTTTCAATCTGGGAAACAGTGCCCCGTAGTTCCAGATCAAAGCAGCTATATTGTGGCACGTTTGCGCTTATCTCGGCAGTAGCAATAATTACTGTGATCCCATAGTGAGAAACCAGTCGTGAAATGACTGGTTCCTCATGCAAGTCTTTAGGAATACGAACCTGGATGCGAGTTTGGGTGCGTCTATTATCTAAAATATCAGTATTATATTTTACTTGTTTATTTGGAATTGCCATTCTAGCTTCCTATTCGACTTCTGGGATGAGGGTTTGGCTTTGTACGACTTCTTTTAACACTAGCGTTACTCATCCTATGCACGCAAACAGTAGCAAATGATTCATAATTCATCATCAAGATTCGATGAGATGAATTATGGATTACTATAAAAGTGCGATCGCATTTAAGTGGATTATAAATTTATTAAGTTATAAGTTAACTTTGTTGAAAGATAAATAAACCTTTTGGAGAATAATTCTACGATTAAATTTTAATCAAGTGTTGCTTTTACTATTAACGTTTAATGCTATTGGAATTTCAATTGTAAATTCCGTTCCATGAGCAAGTTCAGACTTTAGCTGGATATTTCCCTGATGTTTCTCAATAATTTGATGGCTAATTGCTAAACCTAGTCCCGTTCCTTTGTTGATAGGTTTAGTTGTAAAAAAAGGATCGAATATCTTGCTTTGAATCTCGGAATCTATTCCATCACCGTTATCTCTAAATGTAATTATGACTGTTTCTAATTTAGTTACTTCAGTTTGAATTACAATTTGCTTTTGGATCTGATTATCTAGCTCTAGTAAAGCATCAATGCCATTACTAAGGATATTCATGAATACTTGGTTTAGTTGTGCTGGATAACATTGAACTGATGGGAGATTTCCATATTTTTTAATAATTTCAATTTTTGGTTGTAGTCGATGATTTAAAAATAATAAAGTACTTTCAATACCTTCATGAATATTCACAGCTTTTTTCTCTGACTGATCGAGTCGAGAAAAGTTTTTTAGCGATAGCACGATGTCACGAATCCGATCGGTTCCTATCCTCATGGATGAAAGAATTTTTGGTAAATCATCGCTGATGAAATCAATATTAAAGTCACCAAATTTTTCTTCAAATAAAGAATACGAATCTGGATGTTCTTGTTGATATAGTTGGATTAAATTTAAAAGACAGTTTACATGGTTATGCAGATGATTAAAATTACCGTGAATAAAATTAACAGGATTATTAATTTCGTGCGCTAAACCTGCAACCATCCGACCCAAGCTAGACATTTTCTCTGTCTGGATCAATTGAACTTGGGTAGTTTGTAATTCTCGTAAGGTATTTTCTAACTGTTGTGCTTGAAGTTGGGCAGTAGCAGTTGCAGTAGTGAGTGCTTTGAGGTTATTGTAAGCTTTGGAATGATAACGAATGCGGGCAATTAACTCAACTGGATCTGGTAATTTGATTAAGTAGTCATTAGCGCCTTCAGTAAAAGCTTCTGCTTTGAGCTTTGCTTCTTCTTTACTGGATAACATGACTATTGGTACATCACGAGTTACTGGATGAGAGCGAAACCAACGCAGTAACATTAATCCATCGATATCTGGCATGATCATATCCAAAAAGATCACCGTTGGTTCTATGGCGATCGCATCTTGAATAGCCTGAGCCGGATTGCTTGTATAGTGAAGGGAAATATCTGTTTCTGTCGCAACCATCCGACGGAAGGCTTCGCTGATAATTACCTGATCGTCAATTAGCAAAAGTCTGACTGTAGATATTTTGGCATTCAGAATAAATGGGGCAGCTTGTGGAGTTTGTGGTTGACTCCAGTTTGGTGATAATCTTGCTGTCTTTGGAGATATTTCTAAGAGTCCTGTTTCTTGCAGGTTCATTTAGTACCTCTAAATAGGTCTTTGTTTTTAATACTACAAACTAGCCAGTTAAATCTACTAATCGGCCATTGTCGCAATTATATCTCAGTATCGCAATGTGTTAGTGTTTTGCAATACTTCGTAAAGGTGTTTTAAGTATCTGCTTTCATACACATAGGTTTGTTTAAAGTATAAAATAACACTGCTTAATTAAGCATTATGCCGTAAAGTTGATGCAGGCTGATGCGATCGCCTCAACTGGCAAAACCTCTACCGCAGCTTTTAATTCCACTGCTACTTTCGGCATCCCATAAACAATGCAAGTTTTGCGATCTTGAGCAATAGTATGCCAACCTGCTTCGCGCAATTGTTTTAAGCCTTGAGCGCCATCTCCACCCATCCCCGTTAGCAACGCCCCAATCCCCTTTCCAGTCCAATTTTTAGCCACACTCTTGAAGAAAACATCAACTGATGGACTATAGAAAAAATGTAGTGGTTCTTTGTCATAGCCAAAGGTGAGGTTGGGACGCATCACTAAATGAAGATTTGTGCCAGCAAGCAGAACTTTACCAGGCTGTGGTGTAGAACCTGCGATCGCAATTTGCACAGGCAGAGGAATTTGCTCATTCAACCAGGCGGCAAAACCTTGGACAAATTGGGCATCTATATGCTGAACAACAACCACCGCCGCCGGAAAGTCTTGGGGAAATTGGCAGAGAATAGTTTTCAATGCCTGGGGCCCACCAGTGGAAGCCCCGATAACGATTAGAGGTGGAAGTGATTTTGAGTGATGGACAGGGGGCGATCGCCGATGTGAAGATTTGCCAATTAAGCGGGCGATTGTGGCAATTTTATTTATTAACCCATCATCACCTAAGATTGGCGTATTTATGGCATCCAAGGCTCCATAGCCCATTGCTTCAAAAACCTTAGCTGCATAGCGATTAACGCTAGCTGTTACCATCACAATCGCGCAGGGAGATTGCCTCATGATATGCCGTGTAGCTTCTACTCCATCCATACTGGGCATCAGCACATCCATCAAAATCAAGTCAGGAGTATCAGCCGCACACTTGCTCACAGCTTCCGCACCATCGTAGGCAACCCACGCCAGCTTATAACCTGGTATTTTTACCACAGCCCGCCGCAGTACCTCTACAGCCATTAACATATCGTTAGCGATCGCAATTCTCACAAATTATGACATTTCTCCAAAATAACGCGACAAATACAACAGATAAAAACCCAGATTAAATCTAGGATCAGCCCTTTCAAGGTGGTGAAATTTAAAACGAAAATTGGTAATTTCAATATTCAAAAAGCCCAAAATCTCGGCGGAGGATTCAAAATGGTAGGACTGAAACAATGTATCTTTGTTCGTCACCTTGAAAGGGCTAGTCCTATATAATTTAAATGCCTTTGCCATATAGTCAAAACTCCAGTTTATAAAGCATAAGGAGTAACCAATGAAGCACTTTACTCTGTTTACTTTTCTGTATCTAGCAGCGGGAGCTTGCCTAACAGCGATCTTCTTTGGAAATTCTGACATCACTCCAAACATTAAAACAATTCTGCTAATTAATGCTGGACTGTTATACCTTACCTCTGTCCTAAGTACTTTTCCATTTTGGCGCAATCGCGTACTACAAAGCGAAGCGAGACTGCGCGATAAACCTGCTTGGGATCGGAATATTGTGATGATTCTACCAATATTCATCATTGTATTGATGCTTGTTATAACCATCCCCGACCTGGTGAATCACAACTGGACAACTCCGGTAATCGCCAGAGCATCTGTAGGGCTACTAGTCATCCTACTTAATGCAGAACAACTTTTTATTAGAAACCAAATTCGGCAAGAATCCTGATTACTAGACAGACAGTACAAGGAGATGGATAAGATTTTTTGTTAATGCGTAAGTCCTAGATTAAGCCCTTTCAAGGTGGTGAAATTTGAAACGAGAATTGCTAATTTCAACATTCAAAAAGCCCAAAATCTGAGCGGAGGATTTAAAATGGCAGCACTGAAACAACGTATCTTCGTTTGTCACCTTGAAAGTGCTAGTCCTAAAATCTTACTTTCTTAATTACGAATTACGAATTATTATCAAGCCTCTCCAATTAAATCAATCACCGCCTTTAACAGAGTGTCATCATGAAAGCTGCTCTTAGTTAAGTAGTAGTCTGCACCTGCTTCTAATCCTTGCAGTCGGTCTTCTTCCCGGTCTTTGTAAGAAACAATAATCACGGGTGTTTGCTTCAACTTGGCATGAGTTTTGATCTGGCTGGTGAGTTCAAAGCCGTTCATCCGGGGCATATCAATATCTGTCACCACCAAGTCATAATCGCCACTGCGGATTGCATTCCAACCATCAATGCCATTAACCGCTACTTCCGCTTTGTAACCGTTGTTTTCTAAGAGTTTGCGCTCCATTTCGCGGACAGTGATTGAATCATCCACCACTAATACTCGCTTGTAAGTTTTGGTAACTGCCTGATGAGCAGACTGATTTACCTGAGAAAGTTGTCCGCTGGAAAACACCTTCGCAATAGAACGTACCAAATCTTCAACATCGACAATCAACACTGGCGAACCATCATCCATCAGGGCAGCGGCGCTAATGTTGGCGACTTTACCAAGACGGGGATCTAAGGGTCGGACAACCAAATTGCACTCACCGAGAAACCGATCTACAACTAATCCGTAACGATTGAGGCGATCGCTAATCACAATAACTGATAGCGATTCTATATTTACCGCAGGCGAGGCTAACTCTAAAACTTGACTTGCTAAAATCAACTCCACAGGTTGATTATTCATCAGGAAAAATGGGCGATTTTCCGATACAGCAATCTTAGACTTCGATAATATCAACACCTGTTCAATGCGCGTTAGCCCAAAAGCATAGGGTTCGCCAGCAATTTCTACCAACAGGGTGCGAATCACAGATAACGTCAATGGTAACTGCAAGTGAAAGGTCATACCCCTTCCCAACACAGAAACCGCCCGTAGTGTGCCGCCAACTTCCCGCACTGTGCTATGGGCGATATCCAGCCCCACACCTCTACCCGAAATTTCGGTGACAGTTTGGGTTGTGGAGAAACCAGGCAAAAACAGGAATTCCATCAACTCAACTTCGGTAAGTTGGGCTGCCATTTCCGGGTTTGTCAGTTGTTTGCTGATGACAACTTGGCGCAAAAACTCGATATCGATTCCCCGTCCATCATCTGCAACGGTGATAAACAGCATTCCGGCGCGATGGGTAACTTCAATCCGAATAATTCCTTCTTCTGGCTTTCCTGCTGCTAGACGTTCCTGGGGCAATTCAATGCCATGATCGATCGCATTCCGCAGGATATGAGTTAATGGAGCTTCCAGACGTTCTAAAATATCTCGATCTACCAAAGTAGATTTCCCGACGATTTCCAGTTTCACCCGTTTACTCAATTGTCTAGCTAAGTCGCGCACCATTCGCGGAAATCCCTGTCCCCCATCTGCAAAGGAACACATTCGAGTAGCAATAACTTCCTGATATAAGCGCTGGGAAAGGTTAGCAGAACGCTGAGAAAATTGTTCCAGTTCGTTTTGGCGATCGCTCATCATCTGATAACATTCGTGAGCTTTTTGATGAGTTGCGCTCAAGGTTTCCTTAATTTGCCGATCCAGATGATACTTGCCCAATAACTCCTGCAACTTCTCCAGTAAGTTGGACAATTCCCCCTGATTGCTTCTCAGTTTCAGCAAAGAGTTAGCAAATGGTTCTAATAAATTCGCCTCAACTAAAGACTCTCCTGCTAAACCCATTAAGCGATTCAAATTTTCAGTACTCATTCGCACCGCCCGATTTTGGGTGATGCCCAGTTCTTCTAATGGGGATGGGGAAATCAGGGTTGTCTGTTGGTTGTCTTCTAACTGCGCTGTTGTGATTAGGGGATGAATTTCTGTAGAGGTTGCCTCTGGAGTTAGGATATTAGCGATCGCACTTATCAATGATTGAATGCCAACATCTTCTAACAGCTGTAAATTTGGGTTGGCTGTAACCATTTGAGCTATCCGCAAGAGCATATCTACCCCTTGCAGCAATACATCAATGCGATCGGCAGTTAAGGTAACTTTTCCCTCTTGAGCCGCCACAAAGCAGTCTTCCATGACGTGAGCAAGGTTGACAGCCGGATCGATTTGGACAATTCGCGCAGCGCCTTTGATGCAATGGGCTGCGCGCATTAAAGCTGCCAGTTCTTCTTGGGGATCGGGCTTAGTTTCCAGTGCCAACAGGCGATCGTTCAATACCACAACTTGGGCTTTTACTTCCATGTTGAATAAATCAAGCAAGGAAAGATTGCTGACATCAAATTCTTCTAACATTACTACACCTTCCTAGAACACCGATTCATTAATCCTGGAAGAACCTCTCCCTCAACCCCTCTCCTCATAAGCTACGGTGGCGTACACAAGTCTCTTAATCTGCACCTTTGATGCATCGCCCTGCACGTTTGTTGTATTGACTCGCACGTTTGTTGCATCGCCCTGCACGTTTGTTGTATCGACTCGCACCTTTGTTGCATCGCCCTGCACATTTGTTGTATCGACTCGCACCTTTGTTGCATCGACCTACAAAAATTAACCCACCCTACATTCCGCAGCAACTTTAAAAGACTTGTGTACACCACCGTAGCCTACGACGAGAGGGGAGTTTAGCTCCCCCTTCCCTTGTATGGAAGGGTTGGGGGGTTAGGTCTTTGATTACAGCACCTTCCTAGCTAAGGTGGTAAATAACAATTCATCATCCAAATAGCTGACACTGTGGGATCGCTCCATTTGCGCGCCAGGTTGCCAGTGAAATAACCCTTTTGTATAAGTTTGAGTCAGACTCTTAGGCGGATCTTGTAACTCATCCCGGTGAAATCGGTGTACTCCATAAAGCTCATCGACACCAAACACCCAAGTTTTATCTGCCTTTTCCAGCACCACCATGCGCGAATACACTACTGGACTGAGCGTTTGTACTGCTGTATCGGCAGTTTCCAGATTCAACAAATCGCTCAAAGAAATACACAATAGTAATTCGCCTCGGATACTTACCAATCCGCGCAAGATTTGGTTGCTGCGATGCGGTATGGTATGAACCACGTTCGCAGGAGAAATTTCTTTGAAGATTTGGGCAGAAAGTGCCAGCCATTCCCGTTGCAGACGAAAAATCACAACCGTGATTTGAGTTGTGGCTAAAGTATGGGATATCTGGGAATTTTCATCAGTTCTAGATTTAGCCAGTAACTCAGTCCACTGATGGCGATAATCTTCAGGTATGGAGCGCTCTAGCAAATAGCGTCCAGCAGTAGAGTAAACGGGACAATTGCGGCAATGGGTATAAGTGGCTAATTGGGGACAGGAGCGATCGCCCTCAATGCCGATAAAATTCCAACAACGTTCAATATTTAATGGCGTAGCGGGGTTCATAAGGGCTGCTCAAGAGAATTGGTGCAGGGGTATAATGTCTTCTGTTTTCACCTGAAAGCGGGCAATCTCTTGACGCAATCCCTGCGCTACTTGGTTAAGTTGGGTTATGGCATGATTAATTTCCCGCAAGGAATCCGTACTTTGCACGGAGGTAGTACTCAACTGCACCATCGTCTCACTAATTTGTTGCGCTCCCACAGATTGGGTTTCCATAGCCTGGTTGACAAACTCAAATCGCGGATTCAGGTCTTGCACTTGCTGGATAATTTGCCCAACCTGTGTACTAATACTGGCAACATCTTCTATATTCCGCCCAACTTCTGCGGCAAACTTGTCCATCTCCATCACACCTGTAGAGACTGACGATTGCATCTGCTTCACCATCTGCTCAATATCGAGGGTAGCAACGGCGGTTTGATCTGCTAGTCGGCGAATTTCTCTAGCAACGACAGCAAAGCCCAAGCCATACTCTCCAGCTTTTTCGGCTTCGATCGCCGCATTTAACGACAGCAGATTCGTTTGGTCTGCCACCTTGGTAATTGTGACGACGATAGTATTAATGCTATTTGCCTTTTCGCTAATTACTCCCAATCGAGCTGCGATCGCATTAGTGGCTTCTGCTAACTGCCGCATAGTGGTTTCCATCCGCACTATGTCTTTTTGGCTATCATTGGCTGCTGTCGTTGTGATTTGGGAAATAGTCGCAACTTGTTCCATTGCACTGACTAATTCCCTAGAGGTAGCGGAAATTTCTTTAGTAGCGGCAGCCACCTCATTAGTTGAGGCTACTTGCTCAATGAGCGTCCCTTCTAATTGTTTACCTGAAGCTGCTATTTGAGTCGCTGAGGAAGTAACCTGTATGCCTGAATGCTGTACCTGACGAATCAGAGTGTTCAGATTCTGAGTCATAGTTTGGAAAGCTGTTAAGAGTGTATTCATTTCATCTTTGCTGTTGGAGTCAGCCGCAATTTTAGTTGTTAAGTTTCCCAGAGAAATTTGCTCTGCAACTCTAATAACACTAAAAATCTGAGAAGTAATTTGTCGAGCGATTACAAACCCAAGAATAATCGCAGTTATCGGGCCAATAGCAATTCCTACAGAAATCCAGAAAATACTGCGACCCACATTCTGTTCGACTTCTTTTTGTGTATCTGATATGAAATTTTCATTGAAATTTACAACTTTTTTTGCTTGTTTTATAGTTATTTTAAATAATGCTTCTTCCCGTTTTTTTATATCAGAATCAATTTGATTGCGTAACTCAAACACCTTTTGAATATTAACTGGTATAGCTTTTTGTTGTCCTTGAATAATTAATTCAAGCTGTTTTTTCCAAGGATTCTTAACTCCATCTTGATTTATTTTTTGCTCAAATTGTAATAATTGTTCATGGACTTTTTTCCAATTTTCCAAGTTTTCTTTAAGTAAATTATACTCTTTTAATTCTTCTTCAGTGGATGGAGTTGCGTCGTACTGTGCAATACCTTCGTTAATCTGTTTCCAAGCGTTCTGGATTTCAGCGATCGCACTCTCTCTTTCACTAACAGTAATTTCAGGATTAAATAATAATCGTTGTGCGGATTGAATTTGTGTTTGGCCTTCCTTAATCTTCCATACCCCAGACAAGCTGGGGATGTCATTCAAGGTTAGTGAGTTAATTGACTGATTTAACTCGTTGGTAACGAACCATGCCACCAAGGCCATTACGAATACAATCAGTCCTATGAATAAAAATGAACCGATCAACCGTGTTTGCAAGGTGATGTTCTTGAACATTGGATATCCTACTGTTCCTCTGCTGCTGTAAAATTCATTCGTTTATTAGAATTCCCAAATCACAAGCAAGATGAACAGTTTGTATTTTTATTTTTAAACAAATTATTAAGTAGGTAGTTTAGTTCAGAAACTAGATTTTACTGACGATCTAAAAGTATTGAAATATTTCCTCAATTGTTGATTAAATTGATTGCTGAGGAATTAAACTAGAATATTCTGTTTTCACCTGAAAGCGGGCAATCTCTTGACGTAATCCTTGAGCAACTTGATTGAGTTGAGCGATCGCACTATTAATTTCTCGCAGAGAATCGGCTGTTTGCACTGAAGTACTACTCAACTGCACCATCGCATCACTAATTTGTTGCGCTCCCACTGACTGGATTTCCATACCTTGGTTCACAGACTCAAAGTGAGGGGCCATGTCTTGCACTTGTTGGATAATTTGCCCAATTTGAGAACTAATGCTGGCAACATCTTCTACACTTCGTCCAACTTCAGCAGCAAATTTGTCCATCTCCATCACACCTGTAGAGACTGACGATTGCATCTGTTTTACCATCTGTTCAATGTCGAGAGTAGCAACAGCAGTTTGATCTGCCAGCCGGCGGATTTCTCTAGCAACAACCGCAAAACCCAAACCATATTCTCCAGCTTTCTCGGCTTCAATAGCAGCATTTAACGACAGTAGATTTGTCTGATCTGCCACTTTCGTAATCGTGACAACAATGTTGTTAATGTTATTCGCCTTTTCGCTAATTACTCCCAGTCGAGCAGCGATCGCATTGGTGGCTTCTACCAACTGCCGCATAGTGGCTTCCATACGAACCAAATCTTTTTGGCTAGTGCTAGCAGCCGTCGTCGTGATTTGTGAGGTAGTCGCAACTTGTTCCATAGTATTTACCAGTTCCCTAGAAGTTGCAGCAATTTCTTTAGCAGTAGCAGTTACCTCATTCGTAGAGGCTACTTGTTCAGAAATTGTCGCTTCTAATTGTTTACCAGAAGCGGCAATTTGAGTAGCCGAAGTAGTTACCTGAATACCTGAATTTTGCACCTGACGGACAAGAGTATTGAGGTTAGCAATCATGTTTTTCAATGCAGCCATTAACTTGCCAATTTCATCATCTGAGGTAACTTCAACCTGGGTTGTCAAATCACCGGCAGAAACCTGTTCTGCTAGACTAAATGCTGACTGCAAAGAGCGACTCAAGGAAAGACTGAGAATGCGGACAATAACCAGTGAAACAATGAATGCAACAATCATAATACAGAAGAAAGTAGCGAAATTAACGAAATTTGCAAATGCCTGAAATTGACTTGCTTGCTTTTGCCTCTCTTCTAAAAGTTGCCCTTCTGTTTGCAGCATCTCAATAAGCTTTTGTCTGATTGCATCCATAATATTTTTACCTTTATCTGAAAGAATCAGAGCTAGTACTTCTTGCTCTTTACCAGCTTTTTTGAGAGCGATCGTTGTTTCTAACTCGCTCATCTTTTCTTGGGATAACTCCTCAAATTTATCTAAACTCTGGACTTGCTTTTGATTGTCTGAAATTTTTTGTCTTAAATATTTAAATTTATCCTTCAGGTTATTTCTAGCAATTTCATAAGGCTCTAAATATTGTTGTTTGTTTGTAATAATAAATCCTCTTTGGCCAGTTTCAGCATCAACTAAAATTTTTTCAATTTCTTTTAAATCCAATTTAACTGAATAGGTATGCGTTACTAAAGTAGCAGAATTAGCTAGAGAATCGTTTGCTGATTTAGACACAAAACTAGCAATACCTGTTAAGATAACAATGATTCCAAATCCACCAATGACAAATTGATTAATTCTAATTCCTTGTTGCATATATTTTTGATGTTTGACTTTTTCCAAATAGGTGTATTAGGTAAAATGCGGAAGTCAGCTTTTAAAATTGGATAACTATTTCCACCACGCTATACTAAACCACATCTATTTTGAGAACCATATTTTTCAAGTAGTGTGAGTATCTTGCTTCCTGCTGATATTAGCGGACAAGATGTCCGCACTACTCCAAGTTTCCAAATGGATGAGGTTTTAATGTACGTTTCTGGATGGATAAGAATTGCTTGAGGTTTACCCAATTCGCCAATTATATTTTTTGCAAAAGTAAATTTTGCCAGAGGCAGATGAAGGTTATATAGCAAAACAGTTCAGAATGAGCAACAAAACACTTGTAGAGACGGCGATTTATCGCGTCTCGAAAACCCAAAATTGTTGCCAGTAACCCTTAACTAAACCAGATTGGGTTATACGGTTAGGCTCATATAGATATAAGCCTTTATGACTGATTAATTTGTTGTAAATATTTTTGAACATGATGTCAAAAGTCTTTTGAAATACTTGCAATTCTTAGAGTTCCCAGATCGTAAACGAGATTAACAGTTTGCATATTCAATTTTGAAACAAATTATTAAGCGCTATCCTGATTTCACTTCTTCTTTAGTCGGTGAATTCGCTGCCAAAGGATGTTTGCGCTACCATTATTTCCTTGATGTTCTCTGAGTAATGCCAAATGAATAAGTGCCTCTTCATGGGTAGGTTGCAGGTAGATTGCTTTTTGAAAAGATTGTTCCGCCTGCTCATTTTGTGCCATTGCTTGCTGTACCTGACCAAGTAGAAGATACGCTTCAATACTGACCTGATTTTGGTTCAGATAGTCATTGCATAATTTAGCAGCCTCATTCAATTGACCTTGATTAGCTAAGTTTCTGGCTGTTTCTAACAAATTTTCCTTCAGGTCTTTTGGTAATATGGGGTTTTGAGGAGGAAGATTCAATCTCGGTTGTGCGGCAAACTTGGAATGGTTTTTGTTGGGTAGTTGTCGCTTGTTGAGAACATCGATATTTTTGCTTGTAAAGTCTTGTTTGTGAAGATTGGGATGATGATTTTTGCGAATATTTTCGCACGCTGGGGACTTTCGATGAGCAACTACTGAATCTTGACGAACTGAAACAAATTCAGTTTTCGATAATAACCAAGCTTCAGCATGTCCAACAAATAGCAAACCTTGCGGGTTTAGCAACCTTTTTAGAACTCCAATAGTATGTACCTTGGTAGCACTATCAAAGTAAATCAGCAGGTTACGACAAAAGACAATATCATAGGGCGGCGTACCCAATAAAAAATCGGTATCTACTAAGTTACTGTGCAGAAAATTCACCATACATTTTACCTGTTCGCACAGGCGATATCCTGCCTCAGTTGCCTGAAAATAGCCCTCTTGAAACGATTGGCTATTGCCGCGAAACGAGTATTGATGGTAGATTGCTCGTTGCACTTTTAGTAGGCACTTGTTGCTAATATCAACAGCATCGATGTGAATGTTCGTCGGATTTAATCCTGCTTCCAAAAGAGCGATCGCAATGGAATATGGTTCTTCACCCGTTGCACAAGGTACACTCAAAACCCGCAGTACATTTTGGGGATTTTTTGGCAACCACTCAGATAATACGTAATGCTTTAGAAACGCAAAGGATTCTGGTTCTCGAAAAAACCAAGTTTCTGGAACAATTACGCTGTCAATCAGTGCTTCCCATTCCTGGGTAGATCCCTGTAACTTACCTAGATAGTGGGCAATATCCGTGATGCCGCAATCTGCCATGCGTTGATAAATTGCACTAGCGATCGCATCAGCACCAATAGAATTTGCATCTAAACCAATCTTGCTTTTTAGTAAAGCTTGAATAACAGATTGTGCCATTTATAGAGTCTTCAGACCAATCTAAAATCTAGTATTGTGATGACTTTCTGGCAAGAGATTGACTTGCTGCGCTTCTGACAACAAGTACTCAATGCGAAGGCACTGAATCATCCCTCGATCATCTACAATCATTTTGCCCAAATATGGCGCTGTATCTATCTGAATATTGGGATCGACAAATTCAGACTCAGACTGATGTAATGTTTCTACAACTTGTTCTGTCATCAAACCCAAAATATAGGGAGCCTGAAGTTCTGTATTATTACTTCCCCAATAATTGACTAGGACAATTCTAGTACTCAGATACTCACTGGAGGGTTTACCACGCATCAACTGACATAAATCAATTACTGGTACAATGCGTCCGCGATAGTTAAAAACACCAGCGATATGCTCAGGCTGGTGGGGCAAACTTTTGAGTACAACAAGTGGTATTACTTCTATAACCTGTCGGCTTTCTATGGCATATCGCTCATTCCCAATATTGAGAAGTAGCATTAACACTAATTTACATCTCCATTGCTAACTTTGATGTTCCTTGTCGGCTATGCAAGACACCTATCCTACGATGTCTAGTAATAGTAGGTTGGATTGACGCAAGGAAACCCAAGACTAACAAATTTAATTTTTATCAGCAATACATGATACCCATTCTTGAAAGCTGCTATGTATGACAATATCTGTAAATTTATTGCCGAAAACTTCAAAAATTACTTGTAGACGTGATTTATAATCGCCTGGGTTTCAAACTAAAACTCAGTACTTTGTGGTGTACGCGGAAACGGAATTACATCACGAATATTTCTTATACCCGTCATCAATTGCACGAGTCATTCAAAACCCAACCCAAAACCCGTATGGGGAACAGTTCAATAACTATATAAATAAATGATCTGAGAATACCTAATATTTATCAATCATTATCATTGTTCATAATCCTTAACCCAAGGATAGTACATAAAGCTATTGCCAATTCATCTAAATAATTATCATCCAAATGACCAATCACTCTGATAATTCTTGATTTATCAACAACCCGAAGTTGCTCACAAAGCACAACAGAATCTTGGTTTAAACCACCGATGCCAGCAGGTACAAACACATGAGAGGGTAAAATAGCACGTCTAATTTTTGAGGTGAATGGTGCGATAATGGTATGGGGACTAACAGCATTTGCCCGATCAATTTGCACTACTACGACAGGTCTAATCCCTGCTTGTTCTGTACCAATAACAGGATTTAGATCGCACAAAACTACATCTCCTCTTGAGATATCTACCACTGGATTTCTCCACGCGCCAAGCGTTCTTCATAATCTTCTAAATTAGATAAATATTCTGAAAAATCTGATTCTACTATTTCTAACGACTCGCTAAACTGAAGCCATAGTTCCCAGTTTTTACCGCTATGCTTCATTAATAGGAAGTCGATAAAATCACTTACTTCCTGAACTAAAGCTTCTGGCATTTGCCGGATTTTACCAATAGTTTGGTCTTGTATGCTCATGATAAATATTCTCAGATGGATTTCTGTTTATCCACAAAAGTCAAAAACCTGGCGATTAGAAATGGCCAGGTCTAAAATTTAAACTAAAACTCAGCACTTTGGGGTGTACGCGGGAACGGAATCACATCACGAATATTTCCCATACCAGTCATAAATTGCACGAGTCGTTCAAAACCTAGTCCAAAACCCGCATGAGGAACAGTACCATAACGACGCAAATCAAGATACCACCACAAGTCTTCTGGGTTTAATCCTTGCGCTAACACACGGCGTTCTAGAACTTCTAAACGTTCTTCGCGCTGAGAACCGCCGACAATTTCGCCAATTTTCGGTGCGAGAATATCCATTGCGCGGACGGTTTTTTCATCGTCGTTTAAGCGCATATAAAAGGCTTTGATTTGCGCTGGGTAATCTGTGACAATTACTGGCTTTTTAAACTGTTGTTCAGCTAGGTAGCGTTCGTGTTCTGATTGTAAATCTAAACCCCAACTCACTGGATATTCAAATTTAACATCAGCTTTTTCTAAAAGTTTGATGGCTTCTGTATAAGTTAACCGTTCAAACTGATTATTAATAATATTTTCGGCTGTCGCTAACACAGATTTATCAATGCGTTCATTAAAAAATTCCATATCTTCTGGGCAGGTTTCCAACACATATTTAAAAATGTATTTGAGAAAAGCCTCAGCCAAATCCATATCGCCTTCTAAGTCACAAAAAGCCATTTCTGGCTCAACCATCCAAAATTCTGCTAGGTGACGGGAGGTGTTGGAATTTTCTGCACGGAAGGTAGGGCCAAATGTGTAGACGTTAGAAAACGCCATCGCCATAACTTCCGCTTCCAACTGGCCGCTAACTGTTAAATATGTGGGTTTAGCAAAAAAGTCTTGGCTGTAATCTACTGCTTGGTTTTCTGTGCGGGGAATATTCTTTAAATCTAAACTGGTAACGCTAAACAATTCACCCGCGCCTTCGCAATCGCTAGCAGTAATAATGGGTGTGTGTACCCACAAAAAGCCTCTTTCTTGGAAAAATTGGTGAATTGCTGTCGAACAAGCATTTCTGACACGGAAAACTGCACCAAAGGAATTAGTTCGCGATCGCAAATGTCCAATGGTTCGCAGAAACTCAAAGGAATGGCGTTTCTTTTGCAGGGGATATGTATCGGGATCGGCTTCCCCGTAAACTTTCACGGACTCGGCTTTCAACTCAATCCGTTGTCCTTTACCAAGAGAAGCCACTAGTACCCCTGTTGTCTCAACAGCAGCACCCGTATTCAATTTTTTCAATATAGCTTCGTAATCTGGCAAATCCTGATTAATGACGACTTGCAAATTAGCTAGTGATGAGCCGTCATTGACTTCAATAAAAGCAAACCCTTTGGACTCGCGCTTCGTCCGCACCCAGCCTTGCACTTGGAGGGACTCATCAGGTTGGCCACTTCGCAATATTTCTGCAATCCGTCGATTTACCATATTTACCCAGCATAAGACTTTAATATCCAGCCTATGATAACGCCCATTCCACCAAAGCGGACGACTTGCCAGAAAGGTTTTTTGAGGCTACGCCAAGAAAATAACTGGCTTTCTAAGTTCACTTCTAGCCTTTCTAACTGCTGTTGAATGTGCCGTAACTCTGCTTTGATTTCTGGTGTCTGAGATTTATTGTGCTTTAGTCGATCCCTATGCTGTTGCCATTGTGCCTGTTGTTGGCGATCGCGTTGCACTCGATCGTAACGTTCTTTTAAGGATAGGAGCGATCGCTCTACTTCCTCTAATTCTTGTTCAAAATCTGGTTCGGGATTTTCTGCTGACGGCTGTGATTGTTTTGGCGGCTTCATTTACAAGTAGTAAACTAAAATTAAATATTAATCAATTGTCATTAGTCATTAGTCATTTGTAATTTTTCAAAGGACGAAGGACAAAGGACGAAGGACAAAAGACAAAGGACTCATAATTATGTCTCAATCTACTCAGCTGCCTAAAACCAGTCAACTGAATGAATTTAGTACTCTGGAACTAGCTCAAGCCCTCATGGAAAGGCTGACTATTTCCCCTAACGATTGGCATCGCCTCAAGTCTAACCGCAATTCCCGCGCTAATGAACAAGTGGCAGCAGCTATTGTGTATCTTTTAAAGAATCAGCCAGAAGAAGCTCAAGCTAGATTACAACAAGCAGTTGGTTGGTTAGATCGCTCCATTTCTGCCCCTCCCTGTCAAACTCACGGAAAAAGTTAAAAGTTAAGAGTTAGGAGTTATGAATTATTATTCAACTCCTAACTTTTAACTCCTAACTCCTAACTAAGTTACCGCCGCAGAGATAATCCCCGGCGATTTTCCATTTGTTTACAAAGTCTCAATTCTGTGCCTTTTCGGTTCCACTCTACCCGATCAAAAATTTGATGTAGAAGACATAAACCACGACCATTTTCTGACTCATCTGGTGGAAGATAGTCTGTTGGTTCTTCATTACTAGTAGATGAAGGAGTAAAACCACTACCCTGGTCTGATATTATCCACCAATATTGATTATCTATTACGGAAAAACGAACTACAACTGTTTTACTCGGATCGAGATTATTACCATGTTTAGCTGCGTTGACTAGGGCTTCTTGAAGTCCTAGCCGCAGTTCTGCTTGTAATCTTGCTGGAATTTCTGCCAACAATAAGTCTAATATGGGACAAAGGTAGAGGGTTGAGGCAAAACTAATAGTGCCCCAATAACGTCCAACTGGACGGAGTGAAATAGTAATCACAAGAGAAACCCCATAGCTTTCAGTTAGCTAGACATCAGTTTGCTATTACAGTCACCCTGATAAAACTTGAGGTGGTCATGCTGCCTTCAAACTTGCGTCTTTAAAACTAAATTTTGAAAATGCTAGGGAGCATTGGCTCTATAACTATGAATTGCGATTGTTTAGATATATCGGCTGGAAGAAATTTGATAATGAGGTCAGCAAATTAAGAATATGCTGTTAATTTTAGAGAGTATTGGCATACTCTAATTAGTTGCCGATTTATCATTCACACAATCTTCTTCATATTTTTCAGAACCTATGCTACTTGAATTTATTTAAACAAAATGAATTTTTATTTTTCGCTTAATTCAATTTTAGCATCTTTAGTATGCACTAGACTAAAAATTTCAAATTTCAGTTTTTTTGAAGGAATTACTAACCTTGTCAACAATGTGATAACACAAGAAAGGCGGCAGCTTCAACATGAGCAGTTTGAGGAAAAAAATCAGCAGGTTGTACCCGTGTGATGGTATATTGCCCATCTTGACAAAGCAATTTCAGGTCGCGGGCGAGGGTAGCTACTTTACAGCTGACGTAAACGATCCTATATGGTTTCAATTGCCGTAAAGTGTCTATGACTGCGCGATCGCACCCCTTACGTGGCGGATCGAGTATTACTACTTCTGGTATTGTGCCCATTTGGGGAAGCAATTTCTCTACTGCCCCGACAAGGAAAGTCACATTATCAATTCCGTTGCGGTGGGCATTCAAAATTGCTTGTTCTACTGCTGCTGGTTGCACTTCTAATCCTGTAGCAATTCGTACTTTTTTGGCAAGAGGCAAAGTTAAAGTCCCAATACCACAGTAGGCATCAACTAGGAACTCATGCCCTTGAAGATTGAGTTCTGATTGAATTACCTGTAATAGTGCCTCTGCTGTTTCGGTATACACTTGGAAAAATGTATCTGGGCGTACTTGAAATTCCAGTCCAGCAAAATTTTCACGCAGGTGGGGGACTCCAGCAATGCAACGGGTTTCTGATCCAAAGATAGCATTTGTGCGATCGCTATTGCGATTGAGCGACACTCCCACTAACTGCGGATAGCGCTTTAACCATTCCTGGGCTTGGGTTTCAATTCCTGATAAATTCCAGTCCTTTACCACCAAAGTCAGCAACATTTCCCCAGTGTGTCGCCCAATGCGTAAACCGAGATGGCGAATTTTTCCTTGGTGGCGGTGTTCGTCGTAAATTTGCCAACCTTGCTGTTGAATATCCTGCTTAACTTCGGCAAGTAAGGGATTTAATCGCGCATCTTGGACTGGACATTGATTTAAATTAATTAATTGGTGACTACCTTTTTGATAGTAACCAGCTTGTACTTGTCCTGTTGCCGATAGCGAGAGAGGATATGTAGATTTGTTACGGTAGCCCAAAGCAGAAGGGGCAGCAAGTACCGGATCTACTGGTGGTTGGATAAAACCGCCAATACGTTCCAAAGCTTGGATAACTTGATTTTGTTTGGCTACTAGCTGGTAATCATAATTAATATGCTGCCACTGACAACCGCCGCACTTATCCGCCACAATACAGCTAGGTCGGATACGGTGGAGGGATGGCTCCAATAGCTCTTGGAGCTTACCGTGGCCGTATTTTGGTTTAACGTGTACCAAGCGGACAATGGCGCGATCGCCTGGGACAGTATCTGGGACAAACACTACACGCTCATCAGCGCGTCCCACACCATCACCTGTATCACTCAGGTTAGCGATCGTCACTTCAATTAATTCACCCTGTTGCCAAATTATTTTAGTCATTTGTCATTTGTCATTTGTCATTTGTTACTGGGCATTGGGCATTGGGCATTGGGTATTGGGCATTGGGCATTGGGCATTGGGCACTTGTACTGAGCGAAGTCGAAGTATTGGACATTAATTATTAATTCTTCTTCCCCTGCCTCCCCTGCTCCCCTGCTCCCCACTCCCCCAAATAGATAAATTCAATACATAAGTAGCTCCTATCCCTTCACTTGTGTACCTCCAACTCGCTAAACTAACAGATAATATTTCAGGTGATTTCAATAATCATGACTGTAATTAGCCAAGTTATTCTCAAAGCCGACGACGAACTGCGTTATCCCAGCAGTGGCGAACTTAAAAATATCAAAGACTTTTTGCAAACCGGTGTACAACGGACGCGGATTGCGGCTACCTTAGCTGAAAACGAAAAGAAGATAGTTCAAGAAGCAACTAAACAACTTTGGCAGAAGCGTCCTGACTTTATCTCCCCTGGAGGTAATGCTTACGGCGAACGCCAACGCTCTCTATGTATCCGTGATTTTGGCTGGTACTTACGCCTAATTACTTATGGTGTACTTGCCGGTGACAAAGAGCCAATCGAAAAAATTGGTTTGATTGGTGTGCGGGAAATGTACAATTCATTGGGCGTTCCCGTGCCTGGAATGGTAGAAGCGATTAATTCCCTCAAAACAGCCTCCCTTAGCTTACTGAGTGCGGAAGACGCTGCCGAAGCAGCACCTTACTTTGATTACATCATTCAAGCGATGTCTTAAGACAAAGTGTGTGCTGGTTCTAGGAATATACTTCCGGTCTACTAGAGTGAGTGCGAAACATTAGCACTCGATAGGCATAAGATCCCCAATTTGATCGTACCTTCCCCACATTTGGTAGTGGCTGTGGCAAAATCTCTGTCAAGTTACCAACCAGTTGTGGGGAAATTTTATGGATATGGGCATGGGGCATTTGACTAATGACCAATGACCAATGACCAATGACTAAGGACAAATACAAAAAACCGACAGTCCTTGATTAAGACTGTCGGCTATTAAGTGTGTTCCCTATTAATGACTCGGCTAGAGTTCAGTTGTCATTAATTATGCCTAGTTACCGATCGCTGGGGGACGATCTTAATCATCGATATGTGTGATTCTCGTCACTTGATTGTTACATCTAAACTGCATATACCCGAATAATCTCTGAGTGAGACTAGACTCACGTAAGTAAAGGAGCTAGAAATTTCACCAAGATTAAAAAATAAAGTTATCTTTACAGACTAAAGCATTTTGTGTGCTATTGATCTTCATCTTGTCTATCTCATGGTCGAAATAATCCTGTTGAGTGCATTCTGGGGTTTTACTACTCCTCCATCAAAGAAATAAGTTTGCTTGTAAAAAAGGCTGCACAAGCATTTTCTACCAATTATTTACCAAGATGGAAATACAAGTATTTAGTTAGAGTTTAAATTAAAGAGCGATCGCGCTTCAATTAAGAACTGTACTTACAGGGCAAGTAAATCGATAGAATAATGCTCTGTCCCCCCAGAGTGCATTACTTCCATGACTGCAACCTCAAAACCAGCTTTTTCCCCCCAAGAAATTGCGGCTGTTGGTCTTAAACCAGAAGAATACGCAGAAATTGTCCGTCGGCTAGGCCGTCATCCCAACAAAGCTGAACTGGGAATGTTTGGTGTCATGTGGTCTGAGCATTGCTGTTACAAAAATTCTCGACCTCTACTCAAACAATTTCCCACCGATGGCCCCCGCATCCTCGTGGGGCCTGGTGAAAATGCTGGTGTTGTAGATTTGGGTGATGGACTCCAACTAGCTTTTAAGATTGAATCTCACAACCATCCCTCAGCAGTCGAACCCTTTCAAGGAGCTGCAACGGGAGTCGGAGGTATTCTCAGAGATATTTTTACAATGGGTGCGCGTCCCATTGCCCTATTAAACTCGTTACGCTTTGGTTCCCTAGAAGATCCCAAAACTCAACGGCTGTTTAGCGGTGTGGTGGCAGGAATCTCTCATTATGGTAACTGTGTGGGAGTACCCACCGTTGGCGGCGAAGTCTACTTTGACTCTGCTTACTCTGGTAATCCTCTGGTGAACGTTATGGCATTGGGGTTGATGGAAACCTCAGAAATCGTCAAATCTGGAGCATCTGGCTTAGGCAACCCCGTGCTGTATGTTGGTTCCACCACTGGGCGCGATGGTATGGGAGGCGCGAGTTTTGCTAGTGCAGAATTGAGCGATCAATCCATAGACGATCGCCCTGCTGTGCAAGTGGGCGATCCCTTTTTGGAAAAGTCGTTAATTGAAGCTTGTCTGGAGGCGTTTAAAACGGGTGCAGTTGTCGCCGCCCAAGATATGGGAGCTGCGGGAATCACCTGTTCTACTTCAGAGATGGCGGCAAAAGGCGGTGTGGGAATTGAACTAGATTTAGATAAGATTCCCGTCAGAGAAATGGGGATGGTTCCTTATGAATATCTGCTTTCGGAATCTCAAGAACGAATGCTGTTTGTTGCTCATAAAGGGCGCGAGCAAGAATTAATTGACATTTTCCACCGTTGGGGACTTCAAGCTGTTGTGGCTGGTACAGTCATCGCCGATCCTATTGTGCGAATTCTCTTTCAGGGTGAAGTAGCAGCAGAAATTCCTGCTGAGGCTTTAGCGGAGAATACCCCACTGTATAACCGAGAGTTATTGGCAGAAGCGCCAGAATATGCGCGTCAAGCTTGGGAATGGACTGCTGATTCCCTACCTCCTTCCACAACTGCTGGAATAGAACTTCCAGGAGGACTGCAAAGTTGGAATGATATTTTCTTAACTTTGCTCGATACACCCACGATCGCTTCTAAAAATTGGGTATATCGTCAGTATGACCATCAGGTACAAAATAATACAGTAATGCTTCCAGGTGGCGCAGATGCGGCTGTTATCCGCTTACGCCCTTTGGAAGAGGACAAGGGGACAAGGGGACAAGGAGGACAAGGAGACAAGGAAACCCTCAATGCCCAAAGCGGTGTGGCGGCAACGGTAGATTGCAATCCTCGTTATGTTTATCTTGACCCTTACGAAGGAGCTAAGGCAGTGGTGGCAGAAGCTGCACGCAATCTTAGTTGTGTGGGTGCTGAACCTTTGGCGGTGACGGATAATCTGAATTTTGGCTCTCCAGAAAAACCCATTGGTTACTGGCAATTGGCAGAAGCTTGTCGCGGTTTGGCGGAAGGTTGCCGAGAATTGGCGACACCAGTCACAGGCGGAAATGTCTCTTTGTACAACGAAACTCTTGATTCTCAAGGCATCCCACAACCCATTTATCCCACTCCTGTTGTCGGTATGGTGGGCTTGATTCCCGATCTAACCAAAATTTGTGGTCAAGGTTGGCAAGCATCCGGCGATCTGATTTATCTTCTGGGATTGCCTCTAGCATCTCAAATCAGTTTGGGAGCATCTGAATATTTAGCTACTATCCACGATACTGTTGCCGGAAAACCACCACGGGTAGATTTTGACTTGGAACGCCGCGTCCAGAAAGTTTGTCGTGAAGGAATTCGTAATGGTTGGGTACGTTCAGCTCACGATTCTGCTGAGGGAGGAGTGGCGATCGCACTAGCCGAATCTTGCCTTGCTGGCAACCTTGGTGCCGAAATAAATTTAGAAATAGCAGCAACACAGTTAAACCGCTTAGACGAGATGTTGTTTGCTGAAGGTGGTGCCAGAATTTTAGTTTCTGTAGCATCAGCACAACAAGAAATTTGGGAATCATATTTACAGGAACATCTCGGTCAAGAGTGGCAAAAACTGGGTACGGTTGGAAATTTTGAGACGGGTTTGGGGGTTTTCACCACTGATAACCAAATCTTAATCAAAGTTAGTATCGAAGATATGAACGATCGCTATTTCCATGCGATCGCCAAACGTCTCGCCATCCATACCACTACTTCTGAGCGCTGAATGCTGAGTATTTAGACTTCACTCACAACTTTTAGCGTCTCTGAGCAAATTTACGGTACTGTTTTAATGGATGGTTAAAGATTTGTTAAGAACTCCCCAGCCATCTAATAATCCCAGTGACTGACTACCAATTTTAGATTTTGAATTTTAAATTTTGGATTAGGGGCGTTGCTTCTAGTTCATATCTTGCTCTTACTGGGCAAAAAATCTAAAATAGCCATTCTAAAATCCCAAGCCGCATCTTTACACGGTGCGATCAATCCAAAATCGTCAATCGTTCGACTGAGCGTAGCCGAAGTCTCAAATCCAAAATTGATTGACCCCCCACCAGGAGCAAAGCTAGCATGATTTCTATTCATTCTGTCACTTCGGATGAATACCCCGACCAGACCAACAACCCAATCAATAGTCATGAAAATCAACCTGACAAGCCAGAAGAAGCTTGTGGTGTTTTTGGCATCTACGCCCCAGGAGAAAACGTTGCTAAACTGACCTACTTTGGATTGTATGCCCTCCAGCATCGGGGTCAAGAATCAGCTGGTATTGCCACTTTTGAGGGGACAAAGGTACATCTCCATAAAGATATGGGCTTGGTGTCTCAAGTCTTCAATGAATCTGTTTTGGATCAATTGCCCGGTAGTCTTGCTGTTGGTCACACTCGTTATTCCACCACAGGTTCTAGTCGCAAAGTTAATGCCCAACCCGCAGTACTAGAAACCCGTTTAGGTACAATAGCGCTTGCACACAATGGTAATTTAGTCAATACTGTGCAATTGCGTCAAGAGTTGCTTGAGAATAAATGTAACTTAGTCACAACAACAGACTCAGAAATGATCGCTTTTGCGATCGCAGAAGCCATAGATACGGGCGCTGATTGGCTAGAAGGTGGAATTCAGGCATTTCAACGTTGCCAAGGAGCCTTTAGTTTAGTTATTGGCACTCCCGTCGGCGTTATGGGTGTCCGCGATCCTAATGGAATCCGCCCCTTAGTAATCGGTACTTTGGCTGGTAATCCAGTCCGTTACGTTTTGGCTTCCGAGACTTGTGGTTTAGACATCATTGGAGCCGAATACCTGCGAGACGTAGAACCAGGTGAATTAGTTTGGATTACTGAAGAAGGTTTAGCTTCTTATCATTGGAGTCAAAAATCTGAGCGGAAATTGTGTATCTTTGAAATGATTTACTTTGCCCGCCCTGATAGCGTCATGCACAACGAGAGTTTGTACAGCTATCGAATGCGATTAGGACACCAGCTAGCTAAAGAATCTTTTGTAGATGCCGATATTGTCTTTGGTGTTCCTGATTCTGGTATACCTGCTGCTATTGGATTTTCCCAAGCGTCTGGTGTCGCTTACGGCGAAGGACTGATTAAAAATCGCTATGTTGGGCGAACCTTCATTCAACCAACCCAAACCATGCGGGAATCGGGTCTGCGGATGAAACTCAACCCCCTCAAAGATGTACTGGTAGGTAAACGAGTAATTATTGTAGACGACTCGATTGTACGGGGTACTACCAGCCGTAAACTAGTCAAAACTTTGCGTGAAGCAGGTGCAGTAGAGGTACACATGCGAATTTCGTCTCCGCCTGTAACTCATCCCTGCTTCTATGGCATCGATACCGATTCTCAGGATCAGCTAATTGCTGCTACCAAGTCAGTAGCAGAAATTGCCAAGCAACTGGAAGTAGACAGTCTCGCCTATCTGAGTTGGGAGGGAATGCTAGAAGCCACACGAGAAGACACCAATAGTTTCTGTTCTGCTTGCTTCACCGGAGATTATCCCGTGGTGATTCCTGAACAAGTGAAGCGTTCTAAGCTGATCTTAGAAAAGGTAGTGGTATAAGGGCTTCAACAGAAGAACCCCACCCCGCCAAAGCTACGGTGTACACACAAGTCCTTCTCACCCCCTCTAACTCCCCCTTGGTAAGGGGGAGAACCGATTTCCCCCCTTTGCAAGGGGGGATTAAGGGGGGTAAATCCAAGGTTTGGGCTTAATTGACAGGATGTGTGTACACTTCAGCCCCGCAAGCGAGGAGGGGATTAAGGAATGGGGTGTAAGATTAGGATTCTTCTGGGGATGATTCTGATTTTTCTGGCTTGAGTAAAGGGAAAGCGATCGCATCCCGAATACTGGCACAATCGGTTAATAACATCACCAAGCGATCGATCCCAATCCCTAAACCACCTGTAGGCGGCATACCATATTCCAAAGCGGTGAGAAAGTCTTCATCTACACCTTGGGCTTCTAAGTCACCAGCAGCTTTCCGCGCCGCTTGAGCTTCTAAACGTTCTCTTTGATCGATGGGATCGGTAAGTTCTGAGAAGCTATTCCCAGTTTCTCGCCCGACTATAAATAACTCAAATCGTTCTACCAAACCAGGTTGAGAACGGTGCGGTTTTGCTAGGGGCGAAATTTCTACAGGATAATCAATTACAAAAGTAGGTTGAATTAAATTAGCTTCTACTTTCTCTTCAAAGGCTAAATTTAGTAACTTACCAATTGATTGGGCTTCATCTATACCAGGAATACCAGCATTTTTACTTGCTGTTTTTGCTTCTTCTAAACTTTGGAAGGAATTAAAATCCAAGCCCGTAAATTCTTTAACTAAATCGTGCATTGTTACCCGCCGCCAAGGTGGTGTCAAATTTATCGGTTCCCCTTGGTAGGTGATTTCCAATGTGCCGAGTACCTCTTGGGCGACAGTAGTAATAATCCCTTCAGTCAACGCCATCATATCGTTGTAGTCGGCGTAAGCTTGGTAAATTTCAATCGTCGTAAATTCGGGATTATGTCGAGTCGAAATTCCCTCATTGCGGAAAACCCGCCCCAATTCAAACACCTTTTCAAAACCACCCACAATCAACCGCTTGAGATGGAGTTCTGTGGCAATTCGCAGATACAATTCCATTTCTAAAGTGTTGTGGTAGGTGATAAATGGACGTGCATCTGCACCTCCAGTCTCACTTTGCAAAACTGGAGTTTCAATTTCCAGAAAATCTCGCTGTTCTAAATAACGGCGAATACCGGCAGTAATTTGGGCACGACGGCGGAAAGTTTGCCGCACTTCCGGGTTAACAATCAAGTCAACGTAGCGCTGACGATAGCGCTTGGCAACATCCGTTAATCCATGCCACTTGTCGGGTAGGGGCAACAGTGATTTAGTGAGGATAGTATATTGTTTAACGTAGACAGATAACTCGCCCTTTTCAGTCCGTTTAATAGTACCTTTGGCTCCTAAAATGTCGCCTGCATCTGTAAGTTGCTTCAGGTGATTGAAGGCATCGGCATCAATATCTGCCATACCTTCTTGGATACGATTTTTATCTAGATAAAGCTGAATTGTACCGGTTTCATCTTGCAAGGTGAAGAAAGCCAGTTTACCAAAAACGCGACGCGCCATAATGCGTCCGGCTATGGCAACTTCTAAATCGACTTCTTCACCACTCGATAAATCGGCAAACTTTTCTTGCAACTGCGCTGCATGATGGGTAGATTCCCAACGATAGGCATAAGGGTTAGTCCCTAGCTGCTTGAGTTGTTCTACTTTCTCCAGCCTTGCGGCTCGGATATCTTCTTCCGACATGGTAACGAACTAAATAGGGCAAGATTAATTATAGATGCTGCAAAAGTTGAGAGTAACAGATATTTGCACTTTGCAGATGATGATATCGCCTAAAAGTGATGTGCAATCGCTAAAGGAAATACATAATGACACAAACTAGAGTCCGCCTGTGGACTGTAAACGAATATCACCGGATGTTTGAAACGGGTATTATTACAGAGGATGAAGGGTATAATTGATTGATAGGCAAGTTATCCCTATGAGTGCCAAAAATCCCCCTCATGCAGCGACAACCCTATGTGCATCTGATTATCTTAAGCGTTGGCGCAGCCCGCCGCAGGCATCGCTAGCAGAAGTTGCCTTAGTTCGGGTGCAAGATCCCATTTAGTTGAGCGAATACTCCGAACCTGAGCTAGATATTGCTAGTTAGCCGAAGTGAGCCAGTTTCCCTCCTGCCTCAGGTCACTGAGCGTAGTCGAAGTGCTGCTTCCTAACTCCTGCCTTTCCCGATAATAGAATTTAATGATCAAAACTTATTTTACCTACAATAAAAAGTGCGATCGCACGATCGCACTTTATCCAAAAGACCGTCAGAGAAAATATTATTGATATTTTATCTGACAAAAGCTCAAAATTTTACTCTACAAGCAAAACCTTTATTGCTTTACCATTTTTAGCGAATGCCTAGATGAAATAGCTTTCATTTTCAAGTTAGTAAATTGGACGATCGCCTTTACAAAATCTTGCTGTTCTGGTTGCAAATTTAATTTTTCTAGGGCTTGCTTGATATTATTACCAGCACGAAGATTGTGAGTAAGTTGGGCACGTTGGGCTGAGTTTAACACTGCCTCAATTTCCCTGTTTCTTCTTTGACGCACAGCTTGGAGTTCTTGGCGCTGTAAAGGAGTCAGGATAATCTCCGACGAAGTGGAGTAGTTTGCAGTTTTGGTAGTTTGGGCGAAAATAACGCTAGAAGTAGTATTGATTTGAACGGGTGCAGCTAAGGCAATTCCCGGCATGAAGAGCACAAGAGCAAGAATACTAGCGAACATAGACAGCCGTTTTGTCAAGTAAATTGCCATATTGAGAAATGCCTAGTACACTGTGGCAGAAGTTTGCTTACCTTTAACAAGTTGCTTAAACAACTTGTCTTAATTAACCTCCAAAACCAGGAATTAAACGCTTGAGGGCACGACCGGCAACATCGCCATAGCGCAGTTCTCCACACAGAATCTTACCCATGATTTTCGCACCGGAAGGACGCTTAACACCAACTTTGTAGCCAATGCCAGGAAAGCGATAGAATGCTCCACCTAATTTTTGTGCCCAAGCCATCTCAGTACCCCATTGTTCATTAATGGCTTCGCTATATTTTTCTAAAGCGTTGGTATCACCAGAAAGTGCCTCATTAATGGCTTCTGCTGCAATTAAACCGCTAAAAATTGACGGACGAATGCCTTCTGCCGTCATCGGATCGACTACACAAGCTGCTTCCCCAGCTAAAACTGCATTTTGAGTATGCAACTTTTGGTTGCCATCCCACAAGCAAAGAGGATAACCATATTGCTTGCCAGTTTTGATATCTACATTAAACGATCGCGCGTACTCATCTAAAATTTTCTTAAAATCCTGGGGTTTGCCGCCGACAAATGTACCGACACCAATGGAATAACCGTCCGCCTTCGGGAAGTTCCAAATGTAGCCGTTTTTCACCAAGCCAAACTCGAAATGAATTGTAGATTTATCCTTGACATCTGCAATAACTTCTGCTTCCAAAGCTCCTGCTAAACGGCGTTTACGGTCTTTGAAGCCGAGCCATTTTGCCATTGGCCCTTTAACACCATCAGCCGCGATTAAGTAGCGACCTGTAACTGAGCCATTAGCTGTGTTAACTTGCCAGTAGTCGCTTTGAAACTCAATACCTGTTACTTCCGTATTATCTCGTAGTTCAGCCCCTTGCTTTTGCCCTTGCTGCACTAGGAAATGGTCAAAAATATCTCGTCGCACCATCCAGACTGGTTCTTTGGTGGCGATTTTTGCTTCTACGGGGTCGCCCAAATTCCAGGTAAAGCGAAGGGAGTCGGCTTTTACAGAAATTACTGGGCTAAAATCAAAGTCGAACCATTGAGCGATCGCTGGAGATACACCACCACCACAAGGTTTATATCTTGGCAGAGATTCTTTTTCCAACACTAATACTGAGCGACCTTGTTTGGCTAAATGATATGCAGCTGTTCCACCAGCTGGCCCAGCGCCGACGATGATGCAGTCGTACATATTGAATTTTGGCTCCAGAATTAGTTTATTTTCTATTGAGTAGGGGCAATTGATGAATTGTTCCTACTTTAATTATTCATGTCTACTTACTTACTCGATCAATTTTTCTAGAATTTATGCAATAACTTAAGAAATGATAAAGGCTGAAGAATTTATCCATTATCCTTCAGCCTTTATACTTAAGACTTGAGACTTTAAACAGTCGTGATGTCTTTTTCTTTTTCTGCCAACAGTGCATCTATTTTGGCAGTATACTCATTTGTCAATTTTTGCAACTTGTCTTGTTGGTCTTTTGATTCATCTTTGGAGATTTCAGAGGCTTTCTCCTGTTTGCGAATGGCGTCTATAGCATCGCGGCGAATGTTACGAATAGCAACACGACCCTCTTCAGCATACTTGGATGCCATTTTGACAAATTCTTTACGGCGTTCGCTGGTTAAAGGCGGAATATTCAACCGGATTACAGAACCGTCGTTACTAGGTGTTAAACCCACATCTGAGAGGGAAATAGCCTTCTCAACGATGTTTAGGGTGTTGCGCTCGTAGGGTTGAATTAAGATTGTCGTAGCATCTGGCGTGCTAATATTTGCCAGTGATTTCAAGGAAGTAGGCGAACCGTAATAGTCCACCAATACCTTATCTAATAGACTCGCATTGGCGCGACCAGTGCGAATCGAGTTAAAAGCTCGTTGAGTTGCCTCAACGGTTTTTTGCATCGTACTTTCAGCTTCAGCTAATTTCACAAGAACCTCCCACAAGGGTGCCGATGGATTCTCCCAAGACTGCTCGGTGGATATTTCCTCGCACCGTTAGGTCAAATACCAGAATTGGGATATTATTTTCTTTACACAAGGCGATCGCAGTACTATCCATCACCCGCAAATCTTGGGCTAAAACGTGCGCGTAGGTAAGGCTATTGTAGCGCTTGGCGTCTGGATAAATTTGAGGATCGGCATCATATACTCCATCTACTTTGGTGGCTTTAAAAATCACCTCAGCATCGATTTCTGCTGCTCTTAATGCCGCAGTTGTATCTGTAGTAAAAAAGGGATTTCCAGAACCAGCACCAAAAATTACCACCCGTCCTTTTTCAAGATGACGGATGGCACGACGACGAATATATGGTTCTGCTAATTCTTGCATAGCGATCGCGGTTTGCACCCGCGTCTGTACTCCTATGTGTTCTAGCGAATCTTGCAGCGTCATGGCATTCATTACCGTGGCAATCATCCCGATATAGTCAGCGGTTGCCCTGTCCATCCCCGCCGACGCTGCTTTAACGCCACGAAAAATATTGCCGCCGCCAACAACTATGGCGATTTGAGTACCAGTGGCTATCACCTCTGCTAATTCTTGTGCTATTCCTTTGACTACTTCTGGATCAATGCCATAGCCCATGTTGCCCATTAAGGCTTCACCGCTCAGTTTGAGTAAAACCCGTCGGTAATTCGTTCCCATGAAGTTACGCTTTATCAAAAAAGTTGCAATTGCCTCCAATTTAAGATAACAGTTACAGGGACTATCTATGTCTAGTTACGCCAAATCAATGTAGTACCTACTGGTTCTGTTTGTGGTATGGCTATTTCTTCACCTTTAAACAGAGAAGCGATCGCAGTTCTCAAATAATCCTCTCCCACTGGTAATGGTTCTTGGGGATGATTATCAATTTTACCTTTATAGCGGACTATACCGTTAGTATCTATGAGAAAGGCTGTTGGTGTTTTTGTTGCGCCGAAACTGCCGGTCACATCTTGCGTTGAGTCCCACAGGTAGGGGAAATTCAACTGGTGACGTCGGGCAAAAGCTTTCATATTTTCAAAGCTTGACCTAGTGTCGTAGTCAACATTACTACCATTGAGTCCAATTAGTGTGAAGCCTTTTGGGGCAAATTCGGCTTGAATGTTTTTTAGTCTGCCTAAATACCGATCGACATAAGGGCAGTGGTTACACATAGAAATAACGCCGACTGCTCGGAACTTCTCAAGATAACGCCTGAGATGGTGTACTTGACCATCAATTCCTGGCAATTCAAAATCTGGTGCGTAGCTCCCAACGGGAGTATCAATTGTTTCTAGTAGATTCATGATTTCTGGCCCGCAGAACTAGGAACAAGAAAAATATTGTTAAATTCAGCGTCAGTTTCCAGTTGCAAACCACCCCTTAGCCGATGCCTCATATTCGCCAATCTTATAGACCAAATTTGCGATCGTAAATTGTAAAACTACTGAATCTAGCACTGATGCTAATTCACTCACATCTAAAAAATAGCCCAAATATTACTCATATTAGAAACGTTATGATTTTTAATACTGACATCATCTCAGTTGTGAGTAAATTACCTCTATCAATAAGATGAAAACTTTCTATACTGGATAAAACTATCAGCTTAGAAGCTTTTGTGGTATATGTATAGGCTATCACTAGAGCCAAAGATTTATTTTGAAAATCTGATAAATTTTCTGCAAATTCAAAACAATTTTACTTGTGCTTTGCTGCTAAAAAGCTTTTAGCATTCTTTACATCAAATTTCCCATGACAACCTCAAGTTCAAAAACAGCACTTAACTCTACAAAAACCTGGATTTGGCAAGATTTTCCGATCTGTTACCAAACCCAAGGAACTACTGGGCCAGCTGTTGTCCTGGTGCATGGATTTGGTGCTTCTTGGTGGCACTGGCGAAAAAATATTCCGGTATTAGCGGAAAATTGCCGTGTTTATGCGATCGATTTGATTGGTTTTGGCGCTTCCGCAAAACCTGAACCTGGTGAAAAAATTGCCTATACTCTAGAAACTTGGGGACAGCAAGTAGCAGATTTTTGCCGTGAAGTGGTGGGTGAGCCAGCTTTTTTAGTTGGAAATTCCATTGGCTGTATTGTCGCCATGCAAGCAGCAGTAAGCAACCCAGATATTGCCTTGGGAGTTGCTTTACTCAACTGTTCTTTACGGCTGTTGCACGATCGCAAACGGGTAACTTTACCTTTATCTCGTCGTTACGGAGCGCCTCTACTGCAACGCCTGTTGTCTATCAAACCAGTTGGCGATTTCTTTTTCAATCAACTCGCCAAACCGAAAACGGTGCGGAAAATTCTGCTGCAAGCATACTCGAATCCTGAGATAGTGACAGATGAGTTGGTAGATATTTTGATGTCACCAGCAAGCGATCCGGGGGCTGGGGCTGTGTTTCTTGCTTTTACTTCTTATTCTACAGGGCCACTACCAGAAGACCTTTTACCACTGTTACCCTGTCCTGCGATTATCTTGTGGGGAACGGCCGATCCGTGGGAACCAATTAAATTAGGGAGAGAATTAGCTAACTTTGGGCAAGTAGAAAAGTTTATTCCTTTAGAGGGAGTGGGGCATTGTCCGCAGGATGAAGCGCCGGAGTTAGTCAATCCGATTTTACTCGATTGGATTTTGGAGCGATCGCAGTCATAAACTCGGCTCAATTTTCACGTAATGGATGGTGTTGAATATAATCAAAAAGATTTATTTTTTGTTAATTGAGCCGATACGAAAAATTGGCAATAGGACTATGGTCTTAATTAAATTAAGAGTTTGACTTAGCGATAAAGCCCTCTCTAATAGGAGGGCTTTATTATAGTTCTTGAAGTTTTAGTCCAAAAACTTTTAATACCAATTCAATTAATGATTGCAACACATCCTTGGCTAAAGACGCGATTCATCGCGTCTCTACAAAGAGTCTATTTGTCCCATTCTTTTTTCAAATTGGTATAACTACTTCTTCTTATCTTCATCTAGTGCTTTTTGGATAGCTTGGCGACAAAATTCAGGAGGATCGTCCTTAGCCTTTACCTCTTCCTTCATTTCCTTAGAGACTCTAAAACTCAATTGGTCAGTTAATGGCTTATCTCCCTTTGGTTGCGCTGGTTCAAAATTTTGAGGGTTCCCTTTAGGATTAGGCATTGTTGAGAGATGTAAATATAGGTTGATACTAATGAAACCATTAGAATAAACTTTTAAATCGGTGGTGTTCTCACCTTGTAAATGGTTCACCACCGATACCACTTTTACAAATGGGTAACTCTATTTTATGTTCACAAGGTCAGAACTCGAAATCAAAACTATTGCTGAATTGAGAGACTTGTGTAGGCGTTACGGATTGAAGCCTACTGGGAACGGAGGGTACAAGACCAGTTGGATTGTTACCTTAATGGCATTCCCACAGATAGCACTCGCTCAACTAAGGCAAGGAAGAGGGTTGAAGTCACCAGGTTTTAGCGTTATTCAATTTCTTGAAGGTGTAGTACGATGAGATGAACTCACCCACAGATGAGCAAGCGGCGCTGATTAAGCTGACAATGGAAGGAAAGGCTATGAGCTACCCTGACAGATACGACCAAGAAAGCTTGCTTAACTTGCACAAGGCTAAGATGTATCTTGAAATTGCGATCGGACTGCTAAACCAGTAAGTCAGTTTTGAGGGTTTGTAGTAAGCACTTTAGTGCTTAGAAAATAAGGACTAAAGTCCTTACTACGAACTTCCTTACCCGTATTAGACTCAATTGAGAAGCGCTACATTTATTAACTAACAATAAATTTTTGGCACTGTCTCTTATTTGCTCAACTAGGAATAGGAGTCTAGGCAATTACTAATTCAGAACTAACTGACTTAAAAAGAAGGCAAGGGCTGCACTACCCAAAGGAACTGTCAAATTGTCAATACCCAAAAATGAAACAGCTTCTAAACCAGTAGCGATAACTGCAACTAACAGTGATACTGCCCAAGTTTGCCAACTGTTTCCTTGAGTTCCAACTAAAATCAAACTACTGACAACATAGCTAACAAGCATCATAGTTAGGGAGCCTTCCCAACTTTTTTCTGTCCCAAAAACTTTATACTTATGTTTACCAAAGCGTTGCCCAATTAAGGCTGCTAATCCATCTCCCCAAGTCATCACCAAAATTCCGAGTGCTGCGTATTGGGGTTGTTGTAAATACCAGAACCAGGCAACTAAAATGCCGAAACTGATAGAGTAAAAAAATGTCCCTAAGCTTTGCCGTCCAACGCTATTAATACCAGGAAGAATTGGTAATCGGTAGGATAATAAGGTGATTGCACTCGCTAAAATAGAAGCTGTAATCCCTACACTGGCGGGAATATCTAGCCACCAGGCGATTAAAATCACGTTACCAGTGCCTATATGAACTATCTTCCGCACGATTTCTGGCTTGTCGGCAAAGCGGTTTACCACCCCTGCAATCAGGAGGATGAGTAACACCCAAATTGCAGCGATGCCTTCGGCGGGCACAGCCAACGCAATTTGCAGCCAGAAAACCGGAATTGAGGTGAAGTCAGAAAATGTAATTAGCAAAGATGCGACAAAATGAAAAGTTTTACCCCTGTTACTAATTTATAAGATTTGGGTAGCTGCAATGAAATTATTATTTATTTGGCTGATTCGGGGCTACCGAATGTTTATCTCGCCGTTGTTTCTCCCGACTTGTCGCTTTCAACCAACTTGTTCGATGTATGCTATTGAAGCTATTGAGCGATTTGGAGTGTTGCGTGGTAGCTGGATGGCAACTCTGCGAATTTTGCGCTGTCATCCGTTTCATCCGGGTGGTTACGATCCAGTGCCAGAGGTGGTGGAAAAGGTGAAGGAGGAGTAGTTTTGTGCAAATGGTGGGGAATTGAGGTTGGATTTTAAACGGAGAGGGGCGCAAAGGGAAGCGCAGAGGGACGCGGAGAATGAGAAGAGGGGTAAATTATTAAAGGATGTGTTGGTGGGTATAGCTATTTGGGGAGATGTCAACAGATGAGGTTGTCATCTAGCGTGGGAAGGTTGAATAATTTAATTTAGACTTACGATGATTAATCCTACTGCAATTTCTATACCTGAACCACAAATTCCTACTCCAGGGCCGAGTCCGCTACCTAGTCCCAATCCTGAGCCGAATCCGCTACCTAGTCCCGAACCTGTACCGGGACCAGCGATTCCTCAACCGTTACCGGGGCCTGTACCAGAACCAGTACCTGCTCCTATTCCTCAGACGGTTCCAGGGACAATTCCCCAAACCATACCGGAACCTGTTTAGATTACCTTGGTAATGTAATCCAAAATCTCAAATCTAAAATCCAAAATGCTAAGAGCCGGAATTGTCGGACTTCCCAACGTCGGAAAATCTACTTTATTTAATGCTGTAGTTGCTAATGCCAAAGCTGAAGCAGCTAACTTCCCTTTTTGCACGATTGAACCGAATGTCGGCGTTGTCGCAGTACCGGATGAACGGTTAAATGTTCTTGCTAAGATTGCCAGTTCAGCACAAATCATCCCGGCGCGGGTTGAATTTGTAGATATTGCCGGTTTAGTTAAAGGCGCAAGTCAGGGTGAGGGACTAGGGAATCAATTCCTATCCCACATCCGGGAAGTTGATGCGATCGTCCATGTGGTACGTTGTTTTGAAAATGATGATATTATCCACGTTGCTGGTTCTGTTGATCCAGCGCGAGATATTGAAATCATTAATATAGAACTGGGTTTATCAGATTTAGCACAAATTGAGCGGCGCATTGATCGTACTCGTAAACTAGCTCGTACCAGCAAAGATGCACAGTTTGAAATCACAGTCTTAGAAAAATTAGCTGCGGCTTTAAATGAAGGTAAATCGGTGCGTCAGGTGAGCTTGAATGAAGAAGAAGCAGTAATTATTAAAGGATTAGAACTGCTCACTTATAAACCGATTATCTACGCCGCGAATGTATCTGAAGATGAGTTGGCGACTGGTAATCATTTTGTCGAAACAGTGCGGCAAATTGCAGCTACAGAAAATGCCCAAGTTGTGATAGTTTCGGCTCAAGTTGAAGCTGAATTAGTGGAATTACCAGAGGAAGATAAAGCTGATTTCCTCGCGTCTTTAGGTGTGGAAGAAGGCGGTTTGAAATCATTGATTCGGGCAACTTACACGCTTTTAGGTTTGCGGACATATTTCACTAGTGGCCCCAAAGAAACCCGCGCTTGGACAATTAATGCCGGAATGTCTGCACCCCAAGCTGCTGGTGTAATCCACAGTGATTTTGAGCGGGGATTTATTCGCGCCGAAACTGTTGCTTATAAAGATTTAGTATCAACTGGTTCGATGAATGCTGCGAAGGAGAAAGGGTTGGTTCGCAGTGAAGGGAAAGAGTATGTTGTGCAGGAAGGGGATGTAATGTTGTTCCGATTTAATGTATAGATGTAATTAATGAGTGGCCGTTATCGAGAAGATAATGGTCAAGTTACGCTAAGTTGCGATCGCCATAAATATGCAAGGCGATCGCAAATAAACCAGCAATCCTCCAAATCTATCTAGTAGCTACTTCCACCCACAATATAGCCAAGCTGTGAGTATCGGTAAAATGAGTCTGTTAACGGATGCTCAATCATATCAAATCTAAACAATTTGCACCTACTTAATAAAGCAGCATTTTGTACCCACAGTTAACAGGATACTTACGCAATTATTTAATTCATGATAGTACTTTATGCAAAGAAAGCAACAATTCGTTGACAGTATAGGGCTTTGACAAAAATGTATTGACACCAATAGCTGCTACTGCACTGAGCTTCTTGTCAGACATAAGGCCACTGCTGGCAATAATTTTGACTTGGGGGTTAATTTTTTGCAAGGTACGTATGGCTATTAAACCATCCAGTGAGGGCAGCATAATATCCATGAGGACAGCACTAATTCTGTCTCTATTTTGAGCATATAGCGCGATCGCTTCAATGCCATCATTGGCAACTAAGATTTTGTAGTTGTAAGCTTCTAATGATGTTGTCGTAATCTCTTGAATGGCGGCTTCATCATCGACAACCAAAATCAATTCTCCATGTCCTGTCTGTGGTGGCAAATTTTCGGGGCTAATTGTTTCCATTCCCCCCACTGCTGGCAAGTAAACTTGAAAGCTAGTGCCACTTGCCAGTTCACTATACACATTTACAAAACCTCCGTGACTTTTAACGATTCCCAATACCGTGGAAAGTCCTAAACCAGTGCCCTGTCCGACATCTTTTGTAGTAAAGAATGGCTCGAAAATTCTATCTAGCATTTGTTTCGGAATCCCAACTCCAGTATCGGAGACAGTAATCACTATGTAAGGCCCCTCTTTGGCTTCTAGGTTCATGCGGGCATAATTTGCGTCAATCAACATATTTTCGGCAGAGATACTCAAAGTACCACCATTGGACATAGCATCGCGGGCATTAACGCAGAGGTTCATCAGCACTTGATGCAGTTGAGTACTATCTCCAGAAACCATCCACAAATCTTGCGGTACATTAGTGCTGATTTCTATCGATTTGGGAAAGGTCTCTTTAAGAATCTTGGCAATTTCTACAATTATATGTTTGAGTTGCAAAGTGATGTGCTTCCCTTCTACACCCCGCGCAAAGGAAAGTACCTGTTTGACTAAATCAGCACCGCGTCTAGCGTTAATTTCTAAAATTTCTAGGAGATGACGAGTCCGCTCATCTGCATTAGGAAATTTTAGCGGTAGCAGTTGCGCTCCTGCCAAAATCGGTGTCAGGATGTTGTTGAGGTCGTGAGCAATACCACTAGCTAAAGTGCCAATACTTTCCAGGCGTTGAGCGCGAAATAATTGGGCTTCTAGGTGCTTTTTCTCGGTAATATCTGTGTCAACGGTGAGAATTGATTTGGGTTTTCCTTGTTCATCGCATACCAGAGTCCAACGACTAGCCACAAGGACTTCTTTGTTCATTTTAGTAAGTTTTGTTAATTCGCCCTGCCACTTCCCTTTACTAATAGCTTGCAATAGAGCCGCTTCAATTTCCGGTGAAGGTTCGTCATACAAAAGTTCGCTAGCATTTTTACCCCAAGCCTCTGTAGCTTGCCAACCGTAAAGTGTTTCTGCACCTTTATTCCAGAAGATAATTTGATTGTTTAAATCTCGGACGCAGATAGCATCTGTGGTGACATCTAGTAATGCTGCTTGTTCGCGAATTTTTTCTTGTGCCAATTTGCGGTCGCGTAATGCAGCTTGTCGTTCGCTAATATCTATACTGGCGCATGTCACTCCAACAATTTCTTGGGTTTCATTCCGTAGTGGCTCGACAGTTAAATCGTAATATCGCGTTGTATCTTTGATGGTAATTGATACTTCTTCTCGCGTTCCAATGCCTGTAGTCAGCACTCCACGTTTAATTGCGACGAGACGTTGAGCATCTTCTATTGGGACGATATCTAAGTCTTGCTTGCCCAATATTTTCTCAACTGTCAATCCAGATGGCGGATTGTAAACCCAGGTGTACCGCAAATCTCTATCCTGGTTATAGACAAAAATTGGAGAATTTTTCAGAGCAACCCGAAATCGCTCCTCACTCTGCCGCAGTGCGTTGTCTGCCTGCTGACGTTCGATGGCATAACGCATAGATCGCACCAGCAAGTCGCCAGTTACTTGCCCCTTCACTAAATAATCTTGCGCTCCTTTTTGCATTGCCCTAGTTGCCAGGGTTTCATCATTTATACCCGTCAGCACAATAATTGGAGTTGCTTTTGCCTGATTATGAGCCATGACAAAAGTTTGTAATCCCTGGCTATCTGGCAGCGAGAGGTCTAACAAAATTACATCAAAAATTTCGTTTGTTAAGTAGTTGAGTGCTTCATAAAGCCGTTCAACGGGCATCAACTCAACTATAACTGTGGTAACTTCTTTGAATAACTCTTGTAACAATAAGACATCACCAGGGTTGTCTTCTACTAACAAGACTTTAATAATATTTTTACCTGCCATTTCCACTACTCCGGTGGCAGTTTTACGATCGCAAACCAAAAATTTTCTATTGATTGGACAATTTTAACGAATTGATCGAAATCTACTGGCTTAGTTATATAACAGTTAGCAAAAAGGTTATAGGCTTTGAGGATATCTTCTTCAGCCTGGGAAGTAGTCAAAACTACTACAGGAATTCGTTTGAGGTTTTCATCTCCTTTTATTTCTGCTAATACCTCTCGTCCATCTTTTTTCGGAAGGTTAAAATCGAGCAGTACAATATCTGGATGAGGTAATTTAGCATATTTTCCCTGTTTTCGCAAGAATGCCATTGCCTCTACACCATCCTCGACTACGTTTAAATGAATTGAGATTTTACTATCTTCTAGGGCGATGCGTGTAAGTTGGACATCGCCAGGATTATCCTCTACTAACAAAACCTCAATAGGCATAATCGCTGTTATGGTGTTTACCATTGCTTACCTACTCTATCTGGAATTGTGAAGTAGAAAGTCGAGCCTTGACCCAGTTTCGACTCAACCCAAATCCGGCCACCGTGGCGTTCGATAATTTTCTTACAAATTGCCAGACCAATTCCAGTACCTAGATACTTGTCCCTACCGTGCAAGCGCTGAAAAATTATAAAAATACGTTCACTATATTCGGATTCCAAACCAATTCCATTATCACGCACCCAGAACAACCATTCATCCTCCGAGGGGGTAAAATTTAAATTTTTTCCATCTAATATATTTGTATCTCTCTTACTTACTCCAATGTGAATTAATGGCTGTTGACGATCGCAAAATTTGATCGCGTTGGCAATCAGGTTTTGAAATACTTGTGTTAATTGGGTAGGATCGGCTATTACTTCAGGTAGAATATCATAAGTGACAACTGCTTTACTATCTGCGATCGCCACTTGAAGATTAGCAAGCACCTGTTCTAAGACAACACTACAATCAACTGGCACAAAAGGCTGTCCACGGGTGCTGACGCGGGAATAGTTTAACAAATCGTTGATTAGGGTCTGCATCCGGCTGGCCCCATCTACTGCATAGGTGATAAACTGATCCGCATTGGCATCCAGTTGATTTTTGTATCTCCGCTCCAGCAATTGTAAATAACTAGTTACCATCCGCAATGGCTCTTGCAAATCATGGGAAGCTACGTAGGCAAACTGTTCTAATTCCGCATTAGAACGAGTAAGTTCCTGACTTTGCTGGGTTTCTTTTTCTAATAGTTTTGCCTGAGATAAAGCAATCCCAATTTGGTTCGCTAATTGCTGTAACAAATCCATTTCAAACTGATTCCACTGTCGAGGTGCGCTACACTGATGAGCTAGCAATAAGCCCCAAATATCCTCCCTGACAATAATCGGCACTACAAGGTTAGCCCTGACAGCAAACTGCTGAAGAAATTCTCGATGGCATGGTTGGATATGAGCAGATTCAATGTCTTCAAGGGCGCTTACTCTTCCCTGGCGATATCTTTCTATATAGTCTTCTTTGAAGCAGGGGTCAAAAAGATTTTTTCCTAGAATTACCGGCCAACCAGGCAGCACTGCCTCTTGTACCACTGTTCCCGAACCGTCAGGTTCCAGTCGAAAAATTAATACACGGTCAGCTTGTAGTAGTTTTTGTACCTCTGTGACAGTGGTTTGAAGAATTTCATCTATTTGTAAAGATTCTCGAATTTTCAGGGTGATTTCGGCAAATAGTTGCGATCGCAGATTTTGCCGCTTTAATTCTTCATCTGCCTGCTTGCGATCTGTGATATCAGTATAAGAACCAACCATCCGCACTATATCACCCAATGCGTCCCAAAGTGCCTGTCCTCGATCTAGAATCCATTTATAGCTGCCATCTTGGCACTGGACTCGATATTCACAGACGTAAAACGGTGTTTTCTTGGCAAAGTGGTCTTGGAAAGCCTGAAGTACCCAATCTCGCTCATCGGGATGGATTCGTTTTATCCATTCATCCCAATGGTTGGAAACTTCGTAGTCTTTATAGCCGAGCATTTCCTTCCATCGAGTTGAGAAGAACACTTCATTAGTCTTGAGGTTCCAATCCCAAATACCATCATTATTACCGTGTAATGCTAATTGCCAACGTTCTTCACTTTCTCGTAGTGCTGCTGCTGTTTTCCGTCGTTCAGTAACATCTTGAAAATAAACAGACAAGCCGTCTTTAGCTGGATAGGCATGAACTTTAAGCCACTGCTGCTGTGGCAGATACAACTCCTCAAATTCGACACTAACCTGTTCTAAGACTGCCCTGCGATATTCACAATCAAATGTTGTGCCGATAATTTCTGGAAACACCTCCCAGATATTTTTACCCAAAAGCTGATTGTGAGTTTTTTGCAACAGCCGTTCTGCTTGACCATTAATATAGGTGAATTGCCACTTTTGATCTAGGGCAAAAAAACCATCAGTGATACTTTCGAGAAGATTGGTGATGCGGGTTTTGGCGGCTTCAGATTGGGCGCGGGCTGCTTGCTCGTGTGCCACTAGTTTCTGAGTAACTTTAGATACCTCACTTACATGACGCCTGAGTTCGAGTTGGTCAATTACCAGGCGACTCAAACCCACAAATGCCTCCACTTGTTTTTGGCTTAGTTGTCGTGGAACTTGGTCAATCGCGCACAGAGTTCCCAACATATCTCCCTTCGGAGTAATTAAGGGTACACCTGCATAAAACCGTATATATGGATAGCCAGTTACTACCGGATTACTTGCCAACTTTTCATCAGCTAGGGTATCAGAAACCACTACAACATGACGCTGCTCTTGGCAAAGATAAGATAATCCAACACTCCGGGGCATTTCTGATACATCTAAACCTATTTTTGCCTTAAACCATTGACGGTTTTCATCAATAAAATTTACCAAGGATATGGGAGTGCCACAAATAAAGGCCGCTAACCGAGCAAGATTGTCATAAGCTTCTTCGGGTTCTGTGTCAAGAATTTGATACTGGCGGAGGGCTTCTAACCTCGCTATTTCTGTATCAATATGTCTAAATTTCATTAACTTTTTTTAAAAAAATCTAAATGTTATATCCAGTCAGCAACATGATTATCTCAAGAATAGCTTAAGTTTTTTTAATAATTATTAATACTTTCCTCACCTTTGGCTGTTCAGGAAAGTTTGTTAAAAGCGATTCTTAAAGGATGTTTGAAAAGTATTTTTCGTAACATCTAAGCCTTAAAAGCCTAACTCTCCCAGCCCCCTTTGCCTACAAGATAATCGGCGTTTCAAAGTCTCGCTCCGTTTCAGGGAGAAATTTGAAGAGGGGTTTTAAGTATACTTTACAACTTTTTCAACAAGCTTTTATCAACCACTGCCTGTCTACGCCACAAATTTATTGCGTAGGCGTAGTCCGTCGTAGACATCGCCCTAATCCTAGTGTAGACAAGTTTAGGACTAATTGTATTTACTGTGCATGATTAGATTTAGTTATTAGACATAAGAGATTTAGTGAGTTTACCGGAGTAATTTACCAGTCGCACTAAACCATTCTAGGTCGATGCGATCGTCTTCTACTGTGTCGAAATTCTCAGGAAAACTGGCTTTTACATTAATGCGAAATTTATCTACATCAGCATTAATGCACAGCGGCTAATTGTGAGATATCGCTCTAGTATTTCCAATACATGGCTAAGGGTATCCTCAATTAGCTCAATCAGTCTACTCCGGATGTATAAATAAACTCTACTAGAAAGCAGCAAATGTATCAAATTTGCAGACGAGAGCGAGTAGCCTGAAGTATATTTTTACTCTACTTTTTAAGTTATTAATCTTTAAGTACGTATTTATACGGCTAAATAATCGCTCAATTTTTGAGTTGTGGTGATTTCGCTGAGGTTGAATTTTTGCTCAAGAATTACACTCTTGTTGCAGTAAATCTGCTTAATCCTATTTTATTATTTGCCGACAGGATAAGAAAGAAAACTTTTTTGACTATCTATATTTACTGAAACACTGTTGAATCCATTCATCAAATCAAATAAATCCAAAGACTAAGTATTAAATAATGGTTAATTTTCGACATTAGCCAATGCTCAATAGGTTGAATAGCCAAAAAAAATATTTTGAAACCATTGAAAAATTCAAATCGAAGAACTATCAATATCTCCCTAATGAGATTCAGAAAACATATCAAAATTCTTGGTATTTGTTTGTTGTTTTCAACAATTTTATACAAAATTGTATTTATTAAATTATCTGCGATCGCTCTAAGCATAGACAGGCATAGTATTGATTTAATCGCTAATCATAACAAGTCATTAATAAATTCAGATCGAAAAATAAATAACTTGCAAAGCCAAGAACTGTTAAAACAGGCTTTAAGAAAGTCTAACTCTAACTTAGAGAAGCCAAAACAGTTACGCAAATTCACCATTGCTGACGTTATCCCGATTGAAGAATACAAAGAAAAGCCTCCCCAGCTACCTGAAGAAGACCGAGAAAAGCCTCAACCAAATACAATTCAGCCATCAACAAATTCAAATCCGTCAAAACCATACACACCCCAGCAACAAATATTAATAGAAAAACTACGCCGAACAAAAAAGCAACCACAAGCAATCCAAAAGACAATAATTCTTGATGCCCTAACATTTAGTGCCAACAAGTATCCTTGGATTATTAACCCTACAGATAACCTTACTTTTTCCACTGAATTATTTAAGCCAAATAAAAATCAAAATTATATAGATACGGATATAAGAGTAAGATTTTCTGGAGAGAATCAGATTATTGATAAATTTACTTATGCCAAATTTCCCAAGACTGACCAGTTTTACTGGGTTCTCGATGGCAATAGAATAGTAGTTGAAACGAAAGGCTCCCAAGTCGGTATCATCTCTCAAGGAAGACAAACTAATACTTATATCACCCAAAATGTTACCTCACAACAGGCATTTTGGGGATTGCAAACTCTGTTCGCTATACCTACAGATTTTCAGAATTTATTTGGAGACGTTGATACTCAAAATTTTTCCATAACCTCAATAGTTGGACAATTGGTAAATCTTGAAGGGATACCTGCTGGCAGAGTTACCATTAATAGTGGAATTGACTCAAACAATCCTAATGTCACAGTTTTAAGAAATCCTATTCCAGCTATTGGTAGTGGTTCTACTTTGAGTATTAATGGTGGACAAGCTTTATTTCAAGCTTTAGATGCTGCCAATGCCCCCAAAATTTTGCAAGGCTTTCCAACGACGAATATACAGCCTTTACTAGATGATGGAAATGTCAAACTCAAGATAGGCGAAATCATTCCTAATAGTGCCCTAGAAGCCACTGGTATCTCCTGGGGAAATATCTTGACAGGAGAAGGTTTTGGTTTTAATGCTCCTATCTCTTCCTTACCAGGTATTAAGGTTGCTCAACTTGGCAAATTTGATAACTATGATTTATTAAATGTAGCAGTCAATCCTTTTCTTTCTCAATCGGAGAAAGACTTTCATTATTTTAACTCTTTAATGTGGTTATCTTTAGGGAGAAGACAACCTGTATTTCAGACGCTATCTCAAACTCAAGAAAGTTCAGATTGGCATAGGCTATATGTTAGCCGTCCTCATAATCGCAGTTTAATTCAATACGATCCAGTTGCAGTCAAGGCTACTTATTCTAATATTTTTTCTGCTCCAGGATTATCTCTGACAGCTAAATTCAGCGATACTAGTCTTGATGCTATTCAATCAGTAAATTCTACATTAGGTTTGTTATTAGGTGAAGTTTTTGAAGCTATTCAAATTGATAATATTCAACAAGGTCTACAAGAAGCTAGACAAAAATTTAAGGATGGAGAAGGCTTTACTTCTTTAAGTACAACTGCTACATCTGAACAAAGAAGACAAATTAATAACAGGCTGAATCGCACTTTATCTTATGCTAATGCATCTAGTGGACTAGAGCAGGTATCTGGAACTTATACATTTCCTAGTCAAGTCACTCATCAGAACTCTAGTATTTTACAAATAAGAACGGGAAACCACAAACGAGCAGTTCAATTTCTTGGAAGAGATATTTCTATTTTAAAGGAAGGTAATACATTCTTTTCTGATTTAAGGCTTTCTAATAAAACTTTTGGCCCTCTGACTTACATTGGTATTCCGATTCCTTTAACTGATACTTCTATTGATCCTATTAACCAATCATCTGCTGCCGAAGTAATTTTGACAAGTCCCCAAGGACAACAATTTGTACAAAAATTTAATTCCTCAGATTCGACAATAGTACCAATTCAAGCGCGAGCAGCCGATTTAGCATTCGATTATATGGAACTCACTAGAGTTGACAAAATTGGTGTTACTTTTAATAGCTTTAACGGTTATCTTTCATTGCCGACAGTTGAATTATTAGCAGCAGGTTCTTCTGGAAATTTTAATTATAGTGCTAATGTAGGAACATGGTTTAATATAGATGCTAACTCAGCCCCAGGCGTTTCTAATAATAATTTAGGAATAGAAGAACCAACATTAGGTTTCTATACTAATATACTTCTTAACTATATTAAAACTGATGTGCGGTTAAATTCAGCCAAAAGGCCTGTAGCTATTAACACTCACGTACCATACTTGAGAGTTGATTGGAATAGTGCTTCTAATAAAAATAATCCTTTTTCTACTTATTTAAGTTATTTATATCAGCATCAAGAAAGGAATTTTGGTTTTTCTTTAGCTCCTGGCATTGCTTTTGTTGAGAATAATAGCAATGGTGAATTTCTAGGTCTTTTTAATGGAGAATTTAGTACTAGTCATGGTTTGAACCTCAAGACAAATTTGGAGATGGGTAAAGAGTTTTTCTTTCAATTTCAGGGTTTACACAAAATTAGCAAAAATCTTTCTGCTGGCGTTTATTTTAAAAATTATGCTATTAATAATGTAGGTTTGAGCAGCCGAGTTTCTGGCTTCAATTATGGAGTTATTCTAAGACATAATTTTCCAGATAATAGTGTGTTTATAGAAACTCAAATTGGTACAGGTGATAATGGATTTGACTTACAGCTTCAAGGTGGTTATCGATTTTGATAGCATCGGAAAATATCCCCATATTCTCAAATAATATAGGGATATAAGGTTTATAATTTGTCAATTCTGTTTAATCTAAACCACCTAAGCCATTATTACCACCGACTGCTCGGATTACAGTTGTTAAATCTTCAACAGAAGTAGTATTTTTTAATAAGTTTGCTGTTGTATCAATAAATGAGTTTGGGTTAGAGAGTGTAGTAGTTTGAACTAATCCTGGGCTTATAGTCAGACTAGTTATCGTTTCGTCATTTCCACCTGCGATACCTCCATAAGTAGGAGAAATTGTTACACCTCCGTTAAAGTAAGAGCCAGAAGGTAAAGTTACCTCGCCACTGACACTGAGAAAAGTGCCAGAAGGTCTAATAAGAGTAACAGCACCACTAGCAGTAGCTTGTTGTGCGTTTGCTGGTGCGGCTAAAAAGTTTCCTACACTTATTAAGCCTAATAGACAGATACTTCCTCGAAGACTTATAGGTAATTTTTGGGATAAGCTATTCATGTTTTATGAACTCCTCATGTTCTTCGCCTTAGCTTGTTTCCAGATTTTGCTTGATAGTGCAAAATTAACCTCGACTAGCAAAAGTAGAGGCAGAACCTTTTATTATTGGGCTTTTATTCTTTCAGTGTATAAAAATATAAAACCTTTGTTGGGAGCGTTTTGTGAAAAATGGACATTTTGAGGCTTCGTATTTTTACGCAAGCTCTCTATTCAATATTTAGTGAGAGTTTCAGGGTTTATATTGATATCAATAAAGCTATGTAAAGGATTGATGAGGAGTTAGATGGCAATTCAATAAAGGACTAAAATCCTAGTTTTCAGTAGGGGCAATTCATGAATTGCCTTTACTGAGTTTAAACGTAAAACCTTTTAAAACCTCGCTTCCAGTCTCTAGCTGGAAATGCTTGTCATTGCGGCTCTACCTCAATACTTGAGGTGGACAAAATATGCCTTTCCAGTCAAGAGACTAGGAACAAGATAATGTCTCAAAGCATTCTTGCTTACCAGCCTTCACGTTTAGTTGACACCAATGACTCTAGCTATGCCTCTCTACGAAAGACCCATATAACAAAATTCCCGACTTTTTGAAAAAGTCGGGAATCTGAGCCACAAAATAAATATAGGGAACAGATATAGCATTGCTATTTCTCCTCCCTATGATCTATTAATTTATTCAACTGTTCTGTCAGTTGTTAAAATTTTTGTAAGTACTTACGAAGCAAAAATTCAATCTACTCTAAACCGCCACCAACACCAGCTGCTCTGACAAGGGTTGCTAAATCTTCAACAGTTGTAGGAGCATTGGCTGCAATAGCTGCTGCAATAGCTGCTGAAATTGTGGTGGGAGGTGTGACTGAAGATGCCGCACTAGTTGGAGTTAATGTGAGACCTGTGACAACTTCTTGGTTTGTACCTGGAGCAGAATTACCATTAACGACAACATCTAGTGCGGTAAAGTCTGTACCTGGAGCTGCAACCAACTCACCACTGACGCTGAGAGAAGCACCTGATGGTCTAACTATTGTAACTGCACCACGAGCAGAAGCTTGTCCTGCACTTGCTGGTGCAGCCAGGATATTACCAACACCAACCAAACCTAGCAGACAAATGCTTCCTTTAACGATCGCAGAAATTTTCATGATTAACAAACTCCCCGTGTTGTTTTTCTTTACGTTATCAATATAACCATTGCCTGCCAGAAATATCTCAGAGATTATACTGAAATTTTTTAAAATTGCAGAGGTCACAAATTAAAAAAACTAATAGATGGAAGTATTGGTGTAGCTCTGAATAAAAGCTTCAAATACCTTATAAAAATAGAGTTGCAGTCAGGCTTATGCATAATAAATGCCTGTATAAAAGTTGTAGTAATGATTACCAAATTTTTGATGTTGGAAAGCCAAATCCATCAAGGATTGGAGGTAAGCCTTTAGACTGCTTACAACACTCCAATACTCTGTAAATACTGCTTAATAATTCGTTAAAACTTGTCAGATATGGCTATGTCATATCTTTGCTAAATCTTAAGTGCATCTTTATAGGTAATATGCTGTGGGCAACGATTTGAATCCCAGTCCGATCGCAGTTATTGTATGGATGCAATATTTTCAAAGGGCAGATAACTATACGCCAACACCATATTCCATAAAATTGAAAACGGCTATAAAATCTAGTTATAGGTTAGGTGGTTAGGGTGGTTATCTGGAAGATAGCCAAGGCGATGTCTACGACGGGCTATGCCTACGCGCAAAACACCCAAAAATTTCTTAGGAATGTTGGCTTTCGTGCCTACACAAGTTAATTTTTGAGTCTTTGACTACAGTTATTTAAATACCAATAGATTTTTGAAAGTTATGATGTCTGTCCTTTCCCAGTAGCGAGGTAGATCGTAAGCGCAGCAAAAAATTGCCTTAGCGTTACCCTCAAGCACCATTTAACTTACTATATTTATTGTCCCCCAGTTGAATGGGCTACATCTGACTGCCTTTAGGTCATTATGGCAAAATCTAAAAAAAGCGCTACCCCCATCAATCTCAGCGATCCACAATATTATCTTAACCGAGAGTTAAGCTGGTTAGAATTTAATGCCAGGGTATTACATGAAGCCTGTGACGATCGCACCCCACTTCTGGAACGTCTTAAGTTTTTGGGAATATTTAACTCTAATTTAGATGAGTTTTTTATGGTGCGCGTTGCTGGCTTAAAGCAACAAGTAGAGGCAAAAGTTAGCCTGTTAACTCCCGATGGTCGCACACCACAACAACAGCTAGACGATATTAGGTCTGCCCTCACTCCCCATGTCAACAAACAGCACCAACATTTTGAGGAAGTGCTTCGTCCTTTACTAGTAAATCATGGCATTCATATTCTGAATTACATAGATTTAAATCAAAAGCAGCGGACTCATCTCAACAGCTATTTTGAGGAACAAATCTTTCCAGTTTTGACTCCTCTGGCTGTCGATCCTAGTCATCCCTTTCCTTTTATTTCTAATCTCAGTCTGAATCTGGCTGTTGTCGTCAAGAACCCAGACACCGAAGAAGAATTTTTTGCCAGAATCAAAGTCCCTAGTGTTCTCCCACGATTTTTACCGATACCGCCTGAGTTGGGAGATCAGAATAGCGAAAAACCTGCCCATTGGACTGGAGTACCTTTAGAACAGGCGATCGCTCATAACTTGGAATCACTATTTCCGGGGATGAACATTCAAGAATATCATCCGTTCCGCATTACCCGTGATGCCGATTTGGTCTTAGAAGAAGATGAAGCAGATGATTTGTTGTTAGCGATCGAACAGGAATTGCGAAAACGGCGCCTGGGTGGAAGTCCAGTCCGGCTAGAAATTCAATCCCAGACTCCAGAAATAGTGCGATCGCGATTATTACATGATTTGGAATTAGCAGAAAGTGATGTTTACGAGGTAGATGGTCTTTTGGGACTGCGGGATTTAATGTACTTTATGTCCTTACCATTGCCGGAACTCAAAGATCCACCACGCCAATCTGTTGTACCGTTACGCCTGCAAAGGTTGAGAGAACCGAGTTTAGACCCAGATGCGCTGGAGACAGACGAAGGAAAAGACTTTTTTGCTGTAATTCAAGAAAAGGATTTACTAGTACACCATCCCTATCAATCCTTTTCGGCTACAGTTGTGCGCTTTATTACCTATGCTGCCTACGATCCGAATGTCTTAGCCATCAAGATGACCCTTTACCGGACTTCTGGTGACTCGCCCATCGTCAACGCCTTAATTGCCGCTGCTGAAAATGGCAAGCAGGTATCTGTGCTGGTGGAATTAAAGGCACGATTTGATGAGGAGAATAATATTTACTGGGCAAAACGCCTAGAAAGAGTTGGAGTTCATGTTGTCTATGGTTTAGTCGGGCTAAAAACCCATAGTAAAACCGTCATGGTGGTACGGCGCGAAAAAGACCGGATACGTCGCTACGTACATATTGGGACTGGTAACTATAACCCTAAAACAGCACGACTCTATACAGATTTAGGATTGTTTAGTTGCCGTGAAGAATTGGGTGCTGACATTACAGATTTATTTAATTTCTTAACTGGGTATTCCCTGCAAAAATCTTATCGAGAAGTGCTGGTTGCGCCTGTGAATATGCGCGATCGCTTTTTGGCATTAATTCACCGCGAAATCGAAAATGTTCAAAATGGATTTTCTGGACGGATTGTCGCCAAAATGAATTCCCTAGTCGATCCAGAAATTATTGCCACTTTATATGAAGCTTCCCGCGCCGGAGTGCAAATCGACTTAATTGTTAGGGGTGTTTGTTGTTTACGCCCAGGAATCAAAGACATTAGTGAAAATATTCGCATCATCAGTATTGTTGGTCGCTTTTTAGAGCACTCTCGGATTTATTATTTTCATAACAATACACAGGAGGAAATCTATATTGGCAGTGCTGACTGGATGCGCCGCAACCTGGATCGCCGAGTCGAAGTAATTACCCCAGTAAAAGATCCAGATATTGCTAAAGATTTGCAAGAAATTATGGGAATTATGCTCGCAGATAATCGCCAAGCTTGGGAATTACAAGCTGATGGTACTTACATTCAACGGCGTCCTTATGATGATTCTCCAGAAGCTAATTCACAAAAAATTCTCATGAACATGGCATTACGCTCAACTGGTGTAGTCCCAACCTGATTGATAAAAAAATAAGTTACTTATACCTTGACAACTAGCTCAAATTAGTTTTTTTTGGAAAAATTGAATTTTTTGAGCAGTTGTCTAAGTTGTTTACATAGCTTCACACAAGTTATTCAACCATAGGATAGAGTCAGTGCTGGCACTTGTTCTCATAAACTGGAGGGGTTACTCTGAATAAATTTGTTTTTCCCGTCAATGTTAATGTTATCCTGCGAGCTCTCTACCTTGCGTGTTTTAGTAGTTGATGACCACGAACTGACTCGTTTAACGTTACAATTGGTTTTTTCTTGCCAGGAAAATATTCAAGTAGTAGGTTTAGCCAGTAATGGTGAAGAAGCTATAGAAATGGTTAAACGTTGCCATCCTGACGTAATTGTTCTAGATTTACAGATGCCAGTCATGGATGGCTGGAGTGCGTCCAGTCACATTAAAGCTATATCTCCGAACACCCAGATACTTGCTTACTCCTCAGTGGAAGACGTAAATTTTCATGGGCAAAAGGCAATGTCTAGCTTTGATAACGTTTGCAAGAAAGATGTACCTACAAGCGAACTTATTGCCTTGGTTAGGCAGCTAGGTCAGCGTGCAGGAGATGGTTCAGTGGCAGGATAAATAATCCAGTGATTATTGCTTCGCCAACTCAAGCTTAGTTCAATTTTGGGGATTTGAAGACATGATACTACTGAAGAACGTCGGTCTAGCCGGAAGTTGAGGTTAAACCGACGTAAATTTTAATAATTTTTACTCTGCCGGAATGGTGCGTGTAAATTCATCAATTAATTCATCCAGTTCTTCCAAAGCCTGATTTACATCTATTCTCAAAGTTCCCAGGTTTGGTTGCTCCAGTAAGCTTAATAAGTAATCGCGTTTATTTTGAACTGCGACAATTCGTTCTTTTATAGTCTGTATATCCATTATTTTTTTCCTATCTTTAGCTACCTTTAAATTTAAAGTTAACGCAAAATCTAATATTCTGGGACACTATACACCCTTAGTAGTCAACTTAGTGCCACTTGCCTTCCCTGCGTGATGCTGTGCGAATATGGACTAAGGATAAATTGAGTGTTTGAAAACCACAAAGACAAAGGTGGATAAAGTCTCGTTTAAACGAAGCCAGTGTTTTGAGCGACAATGCCTGACTTATTCGCTCTTGGTGTGTTCCCTTCCCACTCTTGAGCAACTGGCGTGCGGTTTCTAACCATCTTAATATGGCAATTTAGGGTTAGTTGAACACTAGCACCTGGTGACAATGTTCTTTCCTAATTTGTTGCTCATAGCCGATGATAATAAAACTAAGGTATTCAGACTTTATCCTAATTTAAGCTCATGCTACGCCAAATCTCTTTGGGAACACTCGGTCTAACTATCGGCGGCATATTAACCATCATTGGCTTTGTCGCCTATGCTGATAATAATGCCACACTCAATCTTGTCGGATTTTTTTACGGGATTCCTCTACTATTGGGAGGACTGGCACTAAAAGCGAATGAACTTAAGCCAGTACCATTTACCCAAACTACGTCACCATCAGCATTGAGACTGCGCCAGCAGCAAGCAACTGATACGCAAAATAAAATTCGCAAAGACATCACCCGATATTGCTACGGTCAAGATGCTCATCTAGATACAACACTTTCTTTTCTGGGTTTGAGTCCCACTGACCAGGAGCGGCCAACAGTGACAGGGATACGAGAAACGGAAGTTAATGGGAGCTATGCCCTAATTTTAGAATTTGATTCACCGCTAATACCGATTGATGTGTGGCAAAAAAAGCATGAAAAAATGACCAATTATTTTGGCCCTGGTTTGGAAATTCAAATAACGCAGCCATCTGAAAATACAATTGAGCTAGCGCTAATCAATACTCAAAAAGAATCACTAGTCAGTAGTCAATAGTCAAGAGCAAAAATTATCGTTACCCAAATTTCATACCTTTATGACTTGTTGTTACCCATATTTTTGCAACAGTCAAAATAATTAATAGTTCATAATTATAATTAGTGGTATCTGTAGGCTCCATGCTCTTATTAACCACGGAATTTTTGATGAGCAGTGTGGATTACTGTACAGTTTCTTGAACTATGAATTATGAATTAGTAATTATTCTTTTTGGAGAATTCCTTTAACCAAGATTTAACTCCCCAACTTTTTCAAAAAGTCGGGGAGGTAGTCAGAAATTTTTTATTAAGATTTTTTTTGGGATTCTCTTAAACATTTACATTTACCAAAAAGTTACTTTTCTAAACGAACTGCGTACCACTGTAAATATTTTCCAGGGCCAATATCTAATTCGCAACTAGTGTCAATTAAATATTGGGCTTGAGTTTCTACAGTATTAAACTTTTGCAAGTCAGGCGGTAAATCTTGAATTATGAGTTGTTGAAGAGTTATTTTGAGCTTTTCTAATAGCTCTGATGATGTCATAAATTGTTCTGGTTGATTTGTTTCTAGAACAACAAAATTATCCTGCTGGTACATTAATGAGTCTGGCATTTTAAAGATTTAGCGAATGTCAATAGGTTTGAATGGTTTTTGGAAGAACTTTTGCTTGTTTGTGTAGTCAACTTTAATTTTGGACGGTTTGTGGCTAGAACGAAAGGGTTATGAAGTCACATGAAAATAAAGTTTTGCACTAAGTTTTCTCTCAATCTTATGTAATTATACTAAACCTCAGCAAACCTTGTCGGATAGACTAAATAAATTTCAGTCAGGTGATATTAGTATTTAGTATTAGCTATCTTCTAAGGGGACTTTAGCGATTGCTTTTCCTTGTCTCACTGGGTTTATAAACTAACTACATAACTAAATAATTAGGGTGTGTATTTGTAATTCTCAAAAAAATTGTAATTTGACTTTAACAATAGGGAAATATAAAAGTAACATTTTCTCCCATAACCATCGCTGAACAAAAAGGCAGCAATTGCCTTCGCGTTCAAATTACAGATTGTCTATGCAACTTATTTATCTACCGCTTGCTTGGCCCGACAACATTGGGCAGTCCATTGTCAAAAAACAGTTGATTGTGAAGCCAGACACGCCTTTGCCGCAAATCCTGGCATTGATGAAAATAGCGATCGCCCCCATGCAATTGAGTTGCACAGCCTTTTTCAGGATAATCCCGCAAGTGGAAGGCAACTCATGTCAGGCATAAGCCCATTTTCTGTTTCTAAGCAACCACCACTGATTCTAGTGGCTGATGATGACAAGACCATCCGGGTATTGTTGCGTAAAGCAATGGAACAAGAAGGTTATCGAGTAGTCGAGGTCAATGATGGTAAGCAATGTTTAGATGCTTACGAGACTATCAAACCGGATATAGTTTTGCTAGATGCTGTAATGCCTGTGATGGATGGCTTTACCTGCTGTAAGCACTTGCTCCAGATTGCTAGGAATAATTTAATCTCAGCCCTTGCCACCTTTGATACTGACTCGACTCTTAACAATACGGTCATGTCCAAGATATGGGAGCGCACTCCCATCTTGATGATCACATGCTTGGACGATGAGGAATCTGTAAACCGTGCTTTTGAAGCGGGAGCGACTGATTATGTCACTAAGCCAATTCACTGGCCTGTATTACGCCAGCGGTTGCGTCGACTGCTACAGCAAGCACAAGTATACAAACAGTTAGAGGCGGCAAACGAAGCTTTGCATCACCTTGCCAATGTAGATGGCTTAACTGAGTTAGCTAATCGTCGCCGCTTTGACGATTATCTCAATACTCAATGGATTAATCTCGCACAAGAGGGATTTCCTTTGTCAATGATTTTGTGTGATATCGACTTTTTTAAATTTTATAATGATAAATACGGCCATCCGGCAGGGGATGTATGTTTACAAAAGGTGGGTGCTGTCTTAAGCCTTAAGGCACAAAAACATCGGGATTTAGTAGCGCGTTATGGTGGAGAAGAATTTGCTGTGATTATGCCATACACTCCTGCATCTGGCGCACTTCATGTCGCCGCCGCAATTAGAGCGGGAATCAAAGATTTGCAAATTGTTCATGACGGTTCTGCGGTGAGTCAGCACGTCACTCTCAGTATGGGTGTGGCAACTGTTGTCCCGACTTGGGAATCTTCACCTTCAGAGTTGATCGTGCTGGCAGATAAAGCACTCTATCAAGCAAAGGCCGGGGGACGCGATCGCTTTGTCTCAAGTTCTTAATTGTCATTTGTCATTAGTCATTGGTCATTTGTCAATATCCTTACCTAAGAAGGATAAACTGGCAGTGTGAAGTGAAACCATGCTCCGTTATTGGGGGCAGAATCCACCCAAATTTGGCCATAGTGTGCCAGAACGATGCGTTGGCATAGACAAAGACCAATGCCGTAACCTTCTGTACCTTCATCCCGTTGCAGGCGGAAGTGGTTTTCAAAGATGCGATCGCGATTCTCTACAGGAATACCAGGCCCAGTATCGCCAATACTAAACTGAACTTTTTGGGTAGTGCGGTGTAATCCGGCGATGCTAATCTTGCCACCTTCTGGGGTGTATTTGATGGCATTATCCAACAGATTCACCAGCACTTGCCGGATGCGTTCTGGGTCAGCATATACATAAGGTAAGTCGTTGGGAATATCTGTTTCGACCTCTTGGGATTTGGCGGTGTAGCGATCGCACAATTCTTCTAGTACATCTAAGCACAGTTTACCTAGTTGTAATTTTTGTGGTAAAATTCGAAACTCAGTATCTTTGCCCCGACCTACCTGCAAAAGGTCGGCAATCATCCGATCGATGATCTTAGTTTGATTACGGGCTTGTTTTAATAGATGCGCCGTTAAGGATGGTTTAAGGCGCTGAAATTGGCCTGTTTCTAAATTGTAGTTAGATTGGAGAGTTTCGATGGCGATCGCGGCGGCAGTTAGGGGATTGCGGAGATCGTGTGCCAGCATCGAAATCACCCGATCTTTAAACTGTAGCTGCTCTTGGAGGTTATCTTTTTCCTGTTTTAAGCGAAAAATTTCGTCTGAGAGTCGGATCAGTTCGGCAGAAACAGCAACTGAACGGATAGTAGATTTGGGTAATGTCACCCTAGCATTATCGTCTATCCGTTCTTGTAAGTCTTCCTGTAATTTCAAATAGGCGTCTACAGCGGCTTGCCAGCGAGGCCACCAGTTTTTCAATTGCGCTATGATATTACTTCCAGCCAAAACCTGCCGTGGTTCCGGGTGAATTTTAATTAAAGCTGGCGTTGCTACCAATTTAAAGTGTTCTGCTAAGTAAGGTTGTTGACCAACATCAATAGTTTGAAGTTCAAAACTATACTCAACCTGCAACTCTTTTAAGTAAGCACGTATTCGCTGCACCTGTTGACGGGACTTGGGACGTCCATCGACAAACAGTAACAGCTGGAGTGGAGCCTCAGAATAAATAGGCTGATCCTGGGAAACTTGCATGTAATCGTGTTTCAGCACTGGTAACAACCCGGTGACGCTTTACAGAAAGTAAAAAGGACTGACGGTTGTCGATGGTCGTTGTTTTTTCTTCTTAATATCTATTTTAGATTTTCATACTCCTATCCGATCTGCGTTTTTGACATCAAACGTGTCTTTTTCTGCCTTTTGCTGCCTTTTGGTGAACTTCATCTCCAATAAACACCCAAGCCTCTTGAATATAAGTCTTAATTTGCCCTGAATCAAAAATTTTCGCCAGAGCCAGCAGGTGAAAGGTTTAATACTATGTCAAATCGGCTAGTCCAGCACCATGTCAATTTGAATACTCGCTTTGAGCAAACGATCGCCCAAGAAAACACAGATGCTAATTGTATCTAATCTATCAGGAAGGTGTTAACTGTTCAGACCAAGTTTGTAGAGGTTTTTTCAACCGCCAGTGCATTTGATGAAGTGTCTTTTTCGCCTCAAGCCAATCATTAACTAGGATTGGGAAAAACAGCCAAAGCCAACTATGTACTATTTCTATAACTTGCGAAGCGCACCTTCCAGCTTTCCTAAAAGAAGCACAGCCCTATCCAAGAATAACAGGGGATGGGTTGATTGAGGGAAAGTTTTGGATAACATAGAGGCGATGCCTACGGCGGGAAACTACGCACTTTTAGAGAAAGCACTCACTGCTTTCGAGGCTGTCAAGTAATTCTTGACTACAGCACAAGTAGCATTTTCTGCAGAAAATTAATTTAGAGATACTAAAGAAACTGCTGCGACACTTGACTGCTTTACCTATTACCCCAATCGTCAAGAATAACGAACTTACGCTAAGTTACTGGAATTGTTTAACACTGGCATTTTTCAGCTATTGCCTGACTCACATTGCCATCGTCAGATGAATAATTTTCAGAATCGATTGTCAGCCAGTGTTAGTGAACTCGATCTATTCCCCTCTTTGGGTGAGGCTAAGGGGAGCTTTATTCTAAGTCTATCACTTCAGTTGCTTGGCGTAGGCATCGCGTTACAACTAGTGCATCTGGAAGTAGATTTAAGCTTTTGCTAGCTAAACTGTTTTTTGAGCAGTTATCTACTCTACAACTTGGATATTTAGATAACTCTCTAAAAGATTGGTTCACAATCTAGTATCGCTCGGTTTGTATAGCAATCTGATTTGATTTCTGAATTAATCGTAGGGACTAGGGACTGGGGACTGGGGACTGGGGACTGGGAAGAAGGAATAAAGCTATACTGAGTTTTTTTCACGCAATCAAATATGAGTCCTATAGTTGGTGACTCTTATCTAAATACTAAAATCCTGACTAAGAACTCTGAAATTATAAAACTCTTATCTAGCAATGATTTCAGGTTTATTTATATTTTTTCCCAAAAATGTTAGTTTTCCAGAATTTTAGGGAACTCTATAAATAAGCATAGGAATTATCAAAACCTAATGGCTGTAAAACGAAGACAATACGGTAGCTTTTGCTACCGTTTACTCATTTTTAGAGACATCATCACCAAAATAGACATTTAGGAAGAAGACGTAGTAAGTCGGTAGTGTCCTTTAGTGATATGGAGAGTCAGAGGAGAGCAGGGGAATAAAGGAGGATAACCATGTCCCATGCCTCATTCCCATTTAATGGACAGTCTGCGCTAGGGTAGGAATTGAAACTCAATTTGTGATTTCCTGTGCTTCCCTGTAAACGTCCAGCAGTATTTCTAATAATTTGGGCTGTTATACTCACTTCGTTAACAGCCTGTGCTAATAGTCCTGTCGCCAAAAACCTTGAGGAATCTTTGGCGGCAGATCCAAAACTGCAAAGCAATCCAGTTGTCTTTGGAGAATCTCAGAGTAACCAACCGCAAGCACAGCAAAATGAATCAACTGTTCAGTTACCAGCTGATTTTCCTAAAGATATACCCTTATATTCCAATGCCAAGCTACAGGAAGTTACACCTGCTAGCGGCTCAGAAAACAAAATCTCAACTCGTTGGTTAAGTTCTGACCCTAGTAACTTTATTGCTAGCTTTTATCGCAGCCAGTTTCAAACAAATAACTGGCAGGTTTTGCAACAGCCGACAGATGATGCCGGAGGGGCTTTTGAGGCGCGTCGCAGCGATTTGCTGTTAAAGGTTTCCATTCAGCCCAAATCAGTTACTAACACCACACCCAATCAACCCCAAACAGCCACTGAATTACTGATTGATTACGTACCGAATAGTACTGCAACAGCACAACCTACTTCAATTACAAATCCTAACGAAACTGCTAACGCCGTTCCTCAACCGGGAAATTCACAGTTCATCGGTCCAATACCACCGACAAATTCGGCAGCACAGCCACCAAGCACAGCTAATAACCAAACAATCCCTACAGCCACCTCTAAATCTCAGGTATTCAACGATCTGAATAAGGCACCACAAGAATGGCAGCAACATATCCAGGACTTGGCTGCATTAGGTGTTTTATCTATAGAAACAAAGACAACTAAGAGCAACTCTACTACCACAACTAATCAGTTTGAACCCAGTAAAATCGTTACACATCGAGAATATGCCCGTTGGCTAATTGCTGCTAACAATGCTGTATATGCCAACAATCCAGCTAAACAGATTCGTTTGGCATCAGAAAGTACTCAACCAGCTTTTAGTGATGTGTCAGCAAAAGACCCTGATTTTCCTGCAATTCAGGGATTGGCCGAAGCTGGGTTAATTCCTAGTCCTTTGTCTGGAGATTCTACAGCAGTTTTATTTCGTCCTGATGCACCCCTAACGCGGGAACAGTTACTACTGTGGAAATTACCCTTAGATACTCGCCAAGCTTTACCCTCTGCTAACTTAGATACAGTCAAACAAACCTGGGGTTTTCAAGACGCAGCCCGAATTGACCCCAAGGCTTTAAGAGCAGTGTTGGCTGATTACCAGAATGGCGAACAATCGAATATTCGCCGGGTGTTTGGTTATACGACTCTGTTTCAACCCAAAAAATCAGTAACTCGTGCTGAGGCTGCTACGGCTTTGTGGTATTTCGGCAGTCAAGGTGAGGGTGTATCGGCTACTGAGGCTTTGAAATTAAAGCAAAGTTAAAGCTATGAAGAGGAAGGGTTGCACCATTCTGTCGCAGTTAGTCGATCGCAAGCATAAAAGTGTGCAATTCCCACGCCATAACATATAAATTTGACCATTTTTTTCTAATAGACCTGTTTTTCATCAAGAAAATGTAAATCTAAGTATTTTCAGCGTTTTTACCCGTGTTTCATGAAATTTTGAGGCATAGTTAAGTAAAATAACGTAAATTAACTTAATATTGGACGTACTTAGTAAAGACAAGTTGTCAGACTTTCGCCTTTTGATTGCTTTTAAACAAACTAAAAAATAATGCAGGTAAAACAAATATGAAAAAACAAGCTGTAGCAGCAGGATTTGTTTTCTTATCTTTCATGTTGCCGCTCAGAGTAAGTGCTGCGAGTTTTGACAAATTTTATGTATTTGGCGACAGCCTTTCTGATACTGGCAATGTTTTCGCTGCTACTAATGGTTTAGTCGCTCCAACAACAGCCATTCCCCAAAATCCACCGTACTTTCAAGGGCGTTTTTCCGACGATCGAGTGTGGGTAGACTACCTTGGAGATCGGCTAGGATTAAAACCCTCTCCATACATTACTTTAAATCCTACTATTCCCAACCAAGGTATTAACTTTGCTGTGGGTGGTGCTAGTTCTGGTCAAGGCAATGCTGTTGTTCCGAATGCACCGTTACCGGGAGTATTAGAGCAAGTCGCCTTGTTGACGCAACCTATTATACAAGCCAATCAGAAGCTCGATCCAAATGCCCTTTATGCTGTATGGGGAGGTGCAAATGATTATGTGTTTGGTCAAGCTACGAATGCAAAGCAAACAGTCCAGAATTTATCAAATGCAGTAGGGTTACTTGCCTCATCCGGTGCAAAAAATATTTTAGTCTTTAACTTGCCTGATTTAGGCAAGATTCCTTTTGCATCCGCTACAGGTCTCTCTAGCAACTTGACTGCCTTAACAAATGACCATAACACGAGATTAGCAGAGGAACTAGACAAATTTACTAAAAACTCTGACTTGAATCTGATCTCTGTGGATGTGTTTTCCCTATTTAATCAAGTACAAGCAAATCCAGGGAAGTTTGGGTTTAAAGATGTGACTAACCCTTGTGTAGTAGGGAATTTCCAGACAATCATCAGTGTATGTTCTCAACCAAACGATTATTTGTTCTTTGACTCTGTACATCCAACAACAGGTGCTCATAAGTTAGTAGCAGACGCTGCACTGGCGGCAATTGAGGCTAAGTCTGTTCCTGAACCTGCGATAAACTTGGGAATTTTAGCTCTTGGTGTTTTTGGTGCGGTAGGAGTGCTGAAGCGTCAACAAAAAAGGTCAGCAGGTCGGGTTGTTGATGCACAATTGTCTCATATAACAGTCGAAAACTAAACTAACTGTATTGATGTGGGATTACGATCGCTTATTTGAAATTATTGAAGAACTAATCATGCACCACTCTCCTAGTGGTGTAGAAGCCGAAATTAACCAGTTGTTAATGCAACGATTTGCGGCGCTGGGTGTAGAAGTGTGGTGCGATCGCGCCGATAATATTATTGCCAAGATTCCAGGGAAAAATCCAGACCGAGCGATCGCCATCACAGCACATAAAGACGAAATTGGTGCAATTGTCAAGAGTCTCGGTGATGAAGGTCGTGTTGAAGTCCGCAAACTCGGCGGTTCTTTCCCGTGGGTTTATGGCGAAGGAGTTGTAGATTTAATCGGAGATAACGAAACCATTCACGGTATTCTCAGCTTTGGTTCCCGCCACGTTTCCCACGAATCACCCCAAAAAGTCCAGCAGGAAGATACTACTGTGAAGTGGGAAAATGCCTGGATTGAAACGAAGCTGACATCTGCTGAATTAGAAGCAGCTGGTATTCGACCTGGAACCAGGATGGTGATTGGCAAACATCGCAAGCGTCCAATTCGATTAAAGGATCATATCGCTGGTTACACTTTGGATAACAAAGCTTCTGTGGCGATTTTGCTAGCTTTGGCTGAAAATCTGAAACAGCCGACAGTTGATGTTTATTTAGTAGCCTCAGCAAAAGAAGAAGTGGGAGCAATTGGGGCACTATTTTTCACCCAAAATCAGCGTTTGGATGCCTTGATTGCTTTAGAAATTTGTCCCTTATCTGAGGAATATCCTGTTAAAGATGGTAAAAGTCCTGTACTTTTATCTCAAGATGCCTATGGAATATATGATGAGGGACTAAATGGCCAATTGCGTCATAGTGCCAAGCAACTCGATATGCCGATACAATTTACAACTCTGAGTGGATTTGGCAGTGATGCTTCAATTGCGATGAAATTTGGTCATGTTGGGCGTGCTGCGTGTTTGGCGTTTCCTACCCAAAATACACATGGATATGAAATTGCTCATTTAGGAGCGATCACTAATTGTATCGATTTGCTAAAAGCTTTCTGCGAAACTGAGTTTGAGTGATAGTTCCAGGCTTTTAGTGGAGGGAGCGATCGCATATCAACCCAAAATAGTCAGAAAAAGGTTTTGCAAAGCCTAAAGGTCTGGCTCTTCGAGTCGCCCTAACTTTTTGATCGCTAGTCCTTTATCTATGGCAGTCAAAACTGGTTTGATAATTGAAGGTTTGAGAAGACCAGCTACTCGCCATCCAGTAATTGTGATTTCACCAAAGGAAGTTGCTGGATTTGCTTGACTGGTAATCGCTATCAATATTAAATCCGAACGCTCACGTTGATAGCTATTAGAACTCACAACCACTGCTGGACGTTTTTTAGTAGTAGTTTGGTCAGTAAAGGGAAACGGCACTAAAACAACATCACCAAATTCATAGTTTGTCATATTCTGCATCATCAGGGTTATCCCAGATTTTGAGCAGAACTGGTTCAGAAAGTTTTGCTGCTGCAAAGGTAAGGCTATGATCTGTGCTTTGCTGATCCAGAGAATCAATAAAATCTTCAACTAGCAAAACTTTTTCGGGAGGTAGCTGGCGAATTTTTTTAAGTAACCTTTGCTCTGAAATGCTATCAGCCTGCATTCTTTAGATTCTCCTAACCTTGCGTGTATTGGTTGCTTTATGCATTCATTATAGTTTTTGGTTATCTCTAGCGATGACGGCGATCGCTAATTGTATCGATTTGTTAAAAGCTTTCTGCGAAACTGAGTTTGAGTGAATTTTTCTGGTTGTCGAAAATGCGCGATCGCACAGTATAATTATTCCTACTGTTGATGTTATATGAGCGCGTAGGCGTAGCCCGTCGTAGACATCGCCACAATTTGTGTTTACTTTCCAAATGTCCTAAGTGTGGGGCTAGGTTTAAAATCCCTGTTTTATGGGAACGGGGGCGTTGCGATCGCTGCCGCTTTCAGTTTGAGGAGATGGTAACTGCTCAAAAGTTGTTTATCTAGGGTATTTGAAGAAATTTAAATTAGCTTTCATTTACAGAAAACGCATAGTTACCATCTGGAAATCGGATAACTGGAATCCAGAAAGGTACTCCATGCCAACCCTTATCCGGCCTACCAATATTTCGAGTCATTAGTAATGCTGGATAATTAGGGTTAATGTTGTATGGAGCATTCCTATTATGAGGAGGTAACACAGCGCCTACTTGATCGTCTCTATCTTGGCTTCTTCCAATATCGCCTTCGCGATTCACAATAACTAATGAACCAGTGTTTTGATATCTAGATTGATCTTGCAGGGTAGAAACGGCTTGCCTAATCAAATCATCATTCCAAGTACGACTTGATCCAGGTGTTTGGTACTGAAAAGACAAAATCTCTAAAATATCATCAATTGTTACTCCATATGGTTGTTGCGAATTAGAATATTTAGCCGTAGACAGCAAATTATCAAGCTCTTGGGTTTGATTACGCAAAATATTAGGATCTGATATTGGCAATGAAGGGAAATACTGCCTTCCTCCTTGATAAGTTAATAGAATAACCGTATTTTCATTTAATACATTGCGGCGAGTCGGTCTGATTCCTCTTCCCATCAAAGGAATAAGCTGAATAGGTAAATGAGTTGCTTGGCACTGTTCTCTAACTAAATTATCACTGACATGAATATCAACAAATCTTTGAGCTAAATGAGTTGGCAAGTAAATACGAATAGCTGGTAATTCATGTTGACGATAACCGTACATTCTTGCATGTTGCAAAACTGTATCCATCTGTGGTTGTTGAGCATCTCTACCATAGTAAGTAACTAGAAGATTCTTGACAGTAACACCGCGACCTAGTTTTGTACCACCTATATAAAGGGTATGTTTTCGTGTTAGAGATCCAATTCCTTCACCAGTATCAGAGTTAATTTTTATGACTTCTGTAGAAGTAATTCGCCTTGCTGTTTCTACTAAAACATCATGAAATAATGGAATTTGAATATTTACAAAAGTTTGTTGTAAATTATCATAAGCATTTTGTAATTGTGTTATGAGAATAGGAGACACACCCGTTATTGGATCATTAGGATTTTGTCTAAGCTGGTTCGTCAATTCATTCTTAAAGTTATCAACCAATAATGCTGCTAAATCATGATCTCCCTGTCTAAAACTAGTATGGAGTAAATAGGTGTATTTTTTAGAATTTCCCTGTATTCTTAAAATTGCTGCCCCTAGAAAAAATACCAACATTGACTGTATAACAGTATCAGGAATACGGTTGCTAGTCCGCAACCTGTCAAGATCAATGTCAGGTACTAGACGAATATGAGCGGAATTACTAAAGTTATTGTTATCAAAAAAATAGTTTCCACCAACATAACCTGTACCAGGTTCAGTGACAACGACAAAATTAGGTCTGAAAGCACTTTGACTATCTTGTAATAGTAATGCTTGAGGAGTAGCGGTAGTTTGCAAGTATGTATGAGAATTCAGATTAGTTCTTAAATCAACAATTGCTCTATTTACTGCACTTGTAGGTTTGTTTTGATCATTAATATTCGTATCTAAACTAGCTTGATCTGCCTCATCATCAATGATGATAACTGGTTGGTTTTGCCAATTTGATAGCTGGACGATATTTAAAGCATCTCGCAAACGACGTGGAGCTTTAGGACAAACTAGAGCAAGTGGTAAACCATGAGTAGCTCTTGAAGTTTGTCTAATTTCTGTCTTACCAAAAACTTGAAAGCTATCTAATGCCCCTTTGATTCTTTCAAGCGTTTGCTCATAGATGTCATTTAGATTGGATGTCATCACTACAAAGTTATTCAAGCCATTATCTGCCGCTAAAGCCATAGTTGTCAGAATAATGGATGTTTTTCCACTTTGGATGTGACCATAAATTAATCCCTTTACAGAGCCAATTTCTGTAATTTCTAAACATCTTTCTACTACTTCAGATGCAGTTTGAATAATTTGTTCAAAATCATCGTATGAGATATTTTCTTCATCATTCAAATACTCTCTAAGATTAGTTATATTATCTCCATTCAGGGTATTTATTTGTACCATGTTTTTATTTCTTCAAGCTCTTAAAATTATCAAAAATAAAAATTATAGTTTTAGTATGTATCGTGCTATTGCTAGTGTTAAAAGAAAACTGACAGTATTAGCTAACTGCTGTTGCTTGTGCATTATACCTAAGACTTTAGAATTATCTGTAGTCCCACAAAAAGTAAACCAATCAGGAAGAGACTGTAAACGGCTAGCTTCTCGCAATGATAATCCTCTATTTTGCTCTGGATGAATTATCATGCTTTTGCGATAATTGCCAATTGTGATTGAAGGTTCATCCCACTTTAATCGCCTGTAGATATTACTGTGCGTATTTTCTATATCAGAATAGTTAGTCATCATGTGTCGAATATTTTGCCAGTTGCCACCAGCCGGAATATGTCTATACCTATCAATTACATAATCCGCTTGTTTTGAAACAATGTGACCTTCAATAGTACCTGGAGCTGCCATTTGGCGCATTTGCTGTAAAAACAGATTCGAGATTAATCCTTCCTGTGTAGGTTCGTCATACTCCTGAATAACTCGGACTTCGCCATTGTCAATCACAGGTAGATCGGAAATTGCTTCTTTTACCGTCGCATAGTTATATTTACCCATTGCTCCATGTGTAGGTAACGGAAATGCTCCCCATTCCCCAAAGTGATCAACTGTATAACCTAAATCTTTGTGTAATGCCAACAAGAAAAATCTATTCCGGTGTTGTGGAACTCCATACCAAGCAGCATCTAGAACTGCGGGAAAAAGAACATACCCAGCATCGGTAAATTTTCTTGCTATATAATCAACTACTGTTAATTTGCGTTTATTCTTACTTTTATTAGAACGAGGTGTCCATAGAATACCTTGAACATTTTCCAAAAGAATTGCTTTCGGTGCAAGTTCTAAAGAACATTCAATAAAGTATTCAACTAAGTGATTATACGTATTCTTCGCATCCCAATTACTTCGATTAGATTGGGAAAACCCTTGACAGGGAGTTCCACCAATAACAAGATCCACACCTTCTGCTTTTTTTACAGCTTCATGTACAAGTTGGAAATCTTGTTTTTTAGTTAAATCTATAGGAGTAAAATCTGAAGGAATACAGTCTTCAATGCGGTTAGTTGAGTTATTGGAAAATGATTTATAATTAGTTTCGAGGCTTTTTAAATATATTGGGTTAATTTCAGCAGAATTAATAATTCTAAATCCTTTTTTTTGCTCCCCAGCCATCAGAAATCCAACACCCATTCCGCCGGCTCCAGCAAAAAGCTCCACGACACGCACATCATTTCTTGATGCTGTAAGCGCACCATGTAAAGAAGTAGTTTCAGACATAAGTGATGAAGAAATATTAAGTTCTTCATCTTGCTCTTTAGATAATTTGATGTTTGCTCTGTAACGAACCCTTGAACCTGGATTGCAAGCTGGCTTGATCATGAAAGATTTTATGTGAAAGAATTCAATTATAAGATGGTCTTTGTTTGGGTTGAATATACGTACCAGAAGTGACATTAGTATCAAAAATTATAGCATCACTACTTATTTACGATAATTTTTAAGATTGTCCCTTAATTTTTGATGCACGCCTTGGTGTAGTCCAACCCAGGCATCGCACCAGAAAAGAATCACAGTTTGTCCCTGACAAAGTACCTCTAATGCCGCTTGCTTGTCAAACTCTAACAATTGCAAAGGTTGTTCAGGCGATCGCCCAGTGGCAGTTTCAGGTAAAACAAGGGTGCGATGCCTGGGTTGGGCTACGCCAACGCATTTATCGATTTGGGGTTCGCATTTTTTATTTCGGCGATCGCAAAATTCTATTTTTCAATTGATACGCTATTTTCATCGCCATTGATTCAACCAACGTATTTGCCCAGGCCAGTCTTCTGCTTGAGTTTCTGATAGCAAGCGATCCAATGCTTGAATCAGGTCAGACAAATTCCAACTATTTTGTGCCGCTAGAATAATGCCTCTGTGCTGCGGATACTGAATAACCAAGGACAAGAAATCTTTGATGTTGAAGGTAAAAATACACCGTCCGTTATCTGTGGCTTTCAGCAGTTGCATTTCATCGCTAGCATCTTCTGGCATCCATTCATTGGGAGTGCGAGTCACATCATGACCACGAGCAACTAGAGCCGTATGCAATGCTTTAATGGAAGTGTCTGCATCTAAATGCATCAGGAGTTTAGACACCAGCAGTTTCAATCGCTTGTTCTGTAGCGATCGCTTCATCAATCTCGGTACGATGGGCAGTGTAAAAACCCAGTGCGTCATTGATCTGAGCTTCAGTAATACCATACTGTTGGACAATTTGCCCGCAAGACCAGCCCCACTGATGAGCAGCAATCGCTAGAGTTTGCACTCGAATTCCTGTACCACTAACAACGGGAATTTTTTGGCCACTGCTTCCAATGCGATAGCTAATCAAGGGAAAGGAGGAGTCGTTCAGTTGATGGCGAAGGGAGGCAACTTTTTCTGCTACTGCCCACAAAATAAATTGATCGAGGGAAATTCCTTGGCTAGTTGCCCATTGCTCTATCTCTTGCTGTAGTTGAACAGGTAAATTGACCAAGTAGGAAGGCATTTGCTGAAGCTCAATGAATTGACTTTTCATTACATTGCTTTATTTTAAGCGATCGCCCCGTAGCAGTTTCAATTTATCGTTTGTGATTTTGGCGATGCCTGGGTTGGGCTACTCCAACGCATTTATCGATTTGGAGAATGCAATTGCTATTTCGGAGTACCCAATTGCTATTTCGGAGTACCCAATTGCTATTTCGGAGTACCCATTTTTTATTTCGGGGTACGCAATTGCTAATTGTACTTATTCTCAAATAAAAAATCGATATAAAAAATGAGTAAAAATACAGACAAACTCGTAATTATTTCGTTGAATTTTTAATGAAATAAATCCACAAAATCACCCATTTAAAGCAAAAGGATACTCCACTATGTTGAAAAAAGAATTATTAAAAAAGGATGTGTTATGTCTTTAAAAACTCGTGGTTCTGCTGCTATTGACAAAGCCCAACTTCGTCTCGCCTTGCTTAAATCCATTGATGAAAATCTAGATTTAGGACATGGGTTAACCATTGAAGCTTACAGTCAGTTAATCAACTCTACCCGTGCGATGCTAGAAGCTAATAATACACGGGTTTCTAATCTGGAAGAATCGCGTAAAACAGTAACCCAGATGGATAAAACCCTCTCTGAAATGTCTGAACGAATGCTAAGTGGAGTTGCAAGTGTCTACGGCAGAAACAGTATAGAGTATTCCAAGGCTGGCGGCTCTAATCGCAAACGAACTAAACAATCTAGTTCAAAAGTTACTCCACTTGTAGCGGTTCTTACTACTCAACCGACTCAAGCTGCAATTGCGAATGCCTCAACTAACGGTAATGGCACAACTCCTTTGCTGCAATAATTCCATATCCAGCAGCAGCGATCGCCAGCATTGCTATAAAATCTACCAATAGCAATAGTTTGTCACAACGAGATCGATGTGTCACCGACGACAGATAATTAATCACTGTACATGATTTATGTCAAACTCTAAATATTGAGGAATACTTTCATCAAAGCCGATGATGGGATTTGAACCCACGGCCTGCTGATTACGAATCAGCTGCTCTACCACTGAGCCACATCGGCGTACACAATCTAAGAGTATAACACGATTTAATCATGGTAGATCAAAATCCCAAAAATCGTCTTAATCCTGAACAATATGCCAGCCTGAAAGCAGAAATAGCTGCTCCTTATCGCGGCTTCCGACAATTTTTTTACATTGCTTTCGGCGCTTCTGGCTTACTCGGTGCATTCGTCTTTTTCTTCCAAGTGCTTGCCGGACGCAATGTTGAGAGTGCTTTGCCCAGTTTAGCTCTCCAAGTCGGAATAGTTGCTTTAATGGTTTTCCTCTGGCGTTGGGAACAGCGTCGGCAACAACGCCCCAATTCGGGTAAAAATCCTAATTCTTAAAGGGATAAATTTTAGCTAGTTAATTTTTGAGTACCTTCTTTTGATATATCTTTTCTTCAAATTTCTTAATGCTTTTATGAAGATGAAAATATCCAGAAAGAAAAAGTAAAAAAATTATTAGGAAATCCCAAAAAGCAAAAATTTCTGTGAAAATAGAAATCATTGAAACGGGGTCAGCCAATATAAAGACCCTGACCATAAACCCAATCAAATTCAAAGGGGTCAGCTATATTTAAAGACTCCAAATTTTATGATTCAAAAACCCTAAAATTAAAAAACCACTATATTGAAAGCGCCAGACTGATAATTTATTAGTCTGGCGCTTCCAATTTGCTAACTAGACATTTACTGAACTGTTACCAAATAAGATGAAGGAATTGGTTGGGCACGTCCAGCATTGACAAGTGCCTGATAAACAAAGGCAGCAACTTCGGCTCTAGTCGCTTCACGATTAGGATTGAGTTGCTTGGCTGTGGGATAGTTGATTACTAGTTGCCGTGCAGTTGCGGCGGCAACTGGTGCGATCGCATAATTAGGAATCTGAGCAGCATCGGTGTAAAAGGAAACGACATTTTGATTACTCGCAGTTAAGCCCAAACCATTAGCTAAAGCGACTAACGCCTGCACTCGGGGAATTTGCTGCTGTGGCTTAAAAGTGCCATCGGGATAACCAGAAACAAATTGACTCTGGTAAGCAGATTGAATAGCAGCGTAAGCCCAGAAATTGCTTGCTACATCCTTAAATTTAATTGCAGGGCGTTTGGTTGGTGGTGTTAGGGCTTTAGTGACAATAGTGGCGAATTGAGCGCGAGTTACAGGATCGTTGGGTTTAAAGCTGCCATCAGGAAAGCCCGCAATAATATTTTGAGAAGCTAAAGCTTCGATGTAGCTTTTTGCCCAGTAATTTGCTGGCACATCTTTAAAGGCAACAGCCCCTCCAGGCGGTACATCAACACTGGCGGCAACAAAATCTACTGAGCCAAAAATCTTTTTCTGATCGATATCGTTGCCAACAGCGACGATTCTACTGGTTTTAGTGGCGTTGTTCACATCATAACGAGTGTTATTGCGGATAAGATTGCCACCAGGATTTTCGTTGGTGCCAAGGTCGGGTGAAGCGTTGACAGTTGCTACTACTCCATCCCGCTTATTATTTTGAATGACATTTTTACGCAATACAGGCTTCGCTGACTCTGAGATAAAAAGACCGTCTTGGTTTTCGATAATTTGGTTTTCTACAACTAGAGGTGTGGAAGTGCCACCGATCGCAAGACCAAAACCAGTATCCTGAAATAAGTTACTCCGAATTTCTCCTTGAGCAGCTCTAGCAACTGAAATCCCATTGCCTTTGTTTTGCACAAACAAGTTACTTTCAACTTTGGGATTGCCTGTACCCGTGACAAAAACACCTTCTCTGACACTGTTAGTAAAAGTACTGTTTTTGATAGTCGGATTAGTTGACTCCACCCACACAGCCGTACCCCGGCTATTTGGGTTGGTGACAGTGACACCAGCGATCGTGGTATCTTGCTCGGCCAGGATGGTAATGTCTTGTCTGGCAAAAGTGCGACTAGTGTAGAAGCCTCCACCTGTAATCAATATCGCCTGACCTTTAGTAGCTTCATCACCCCGCAGTGTCACCCCTGGTTTAAGTAAAAGCGGGAAGGTTTCACCACTTTCTTGGTTATAGTTACCAGGTGCTAATTGAATAACTGCACCTGCTTGGGCTTGACTGAGAGCGAAACTTATGCTTTTGTAGGGTGCTGCCGAGGTGGCACCAGCACCAGCCCTATCTGCACCAGTTGCTGGATTAACATAAATCGCTGCGGCAGTTGCAGGAGCTTGGGCTGTGCGAGTTGGGGCGATATTTTCTGGATGAGTCGCACCAGCATTAACCTCACTAGGTAGTAGTGAACCACTAGAAACAACAAGCATTGCCGTGAGTCCGGCTCCCACGCGCAAAGAATATTTGAGATGATTGCTAGAAAGAAGGCGAAAAATTTTCGCAAGAGTAATGTGATAACCCCGATATTTCATTTTTTGAGTCTGTGATGTGCTGAATTACGGTATGTCGAACAAGGTTAAAGATAACAGCGTTGTAGCTGCTCTAAAACCCATGCAAAACTATACTGGATGATTAGCACTGATTCAGCTAAATTCCTTAGAGAGGTTACAGAACTTATACATTAGTTATATTGTATTATTCAGAAAATTTTCTTAGGGGCACTATGGGGATGAGGCGATTTTTTAGTATTCCCTAAAGCTAGATGCTGCAACTAATTCTGCTGGAATATCATCACAGAAAAAGCGAACCTATTGGAAATCGAGAGAAATGCATTTTAATTTCTTATGGCTGCGTCGCATCTTAGTTTTAGTAAGCATTATCTGTTTTCTGTTTTTGTCCACTCCTGCCTTTGCAGCAGAACGAGTAGTCCTGAAGTATGGTATTTTCCGTGAATCACTTTCTGTAGAGGAAATATCCACCTTTGCCGAAACAGGTGAAGTCTCACCTTTACTAAAAGTGAATTTAGCTTTGGCGCGACAAGACCCCAAAGCCATTCGTCAGTATTTAACACAGCCAGTGAAGGTAAACGCTGTATTTTTAGATAGAGCGCTAAATAGCCAGATTGGTAATATTATTTTGGATCGAGTTAGTCAAGTTATTTCTACACCGTCTCAAAGAGCAAATCGGCAAGCTTTACGAGCCGCTTTGGTACTTTCTGCGAATCAAGACGGCCAAGTGTCGCTGATTGAAATTATTAAAAATTATCCCACAAATGAAGTGGAAGTTGATGGCGATCGCTTGCAGGGTGCATACCGTCAACTCCGTCGTTTGCAAACAAACCTACAAGATTTATTTGGTCTTTAGTAAGCTAAAGTTTCTAAAGTTTCTCTTAAATACCGCTGTACCTGCTGTTCCAAGCGAATTCCGTGTAATTGAGCATCCCGTTCTAGTTGCCAGCGTTGAAAACCGGAACTATTGGAGATCGCACATTTGAGACTATACCAAATTTCAGTATCATCAGAAAATTGGCGATCGCTAGAAGCTGGAATTTGAGCCATAGTTCCTCATTCCTTTGTTTTTCTTCAACGGTAACTGGGTATTGGCAATGGGGCATTGGGGAGCCACTGCGGTCTTGGGGTCTTCCCAAGTGGAGCAAGTGGCGTCATTGATTATTAGTTATTCTCCTCTGCACCCCTGCCTCTTCTGATACTTATTTGTAGCCCTTTAAAGTTAAATAATATACTTTACGGGCTGCTACGAATCTGTATTTATCTTAAACAAGGATTGTAATAATCGAGGCACGATTTGATTAACTCGCACTCCTAAAATTGTGAAATCTTGCTTAATCTTTTCTAAAGATAATGGTTCTATGCCAGCAAATTCTGTGTCATTAGTCACCAAAACTCGCATTACACTCACAGGTACTTGTAAAAATAGATTGCCACCCAAAAATGCTAATCCCGCCAGCACTAATGCAACACTGCGCCATTGTGGGAGAAATTTAGCTGAATCTGCTACTAATGGGGCAATTTGGTAAAGATACCACAGTATCCCAACCGACAAGGCTGCTGCCACCAATGCCAGGATACGATTTACCTTTGTATTAATTAAACAGAGAATTTTTCGCTGCCGCTCAGTCAGATTTTCTGGTTTTTGGGCTATTCCTAAAAGAGCAAATATATAAAAAGGGCGACGCAACTGCATCCATAGCAGGGGGAGAACACCAATGGCGCCAACTAACAATAGCTCCATCCAGACTGGTAAAAATGGCTCGCCTACAGACAAAAACAATAAGCAGAGTACTAAAAAAACAGGCAACGTCGCTAATCCAGCGACGTGAATCCACAAAATAGGTTCAGAGCGAAATGAATGCATATTATAAAAAGTTGTGAGTTAAGAGTTAGGAGTTAGGAATTAGCAGTCTTTAACTCCTAACTCCTAATTTATCACTCCTAACTTCTAACCATTTTACCCTCAACACTATCTCGTTAAGGTGAGAGTGCGGCGCTTCGTAACCATTTGATAGGCTTCGATGATGTCACCTTCAACCCAATCATTGAATTTATCGATGCCGACACCGCATTCATAACCGGCGTTGACTTCACGGCTATCTTCTTTCATCCGTTTTAGGGAGTCAAGAACGCCTTCATAGATCACCTTACCGCCGCGTCGCACCCTGACTTTACAGTTGCGAACTAGCTTGCCAGATTGAACGTAGCAACCGGCAACAGCACCGCGACCGACTGGGAAGACGGCACGGACTTCGGTTTGACCCAAGGGTTCTTCCACCAACTCTGGTTCCAAAAGACCTTCCAAGGCATCTTGGATATCTTCTAGGAGTTTGTAAATTACGTTGTATTCACGAACATCTACACCCGCTTCATCGGCAGCTTGTCTGGCACCACTAGCGAAGGTGGTATTGAAGCCAATAATTACAGCGTTACTGGCAGCTGCTAAGTCGATATCTGTCTCGGTGATTTCCCCAGCAGTAGCCAACAGCATCCGAATTTGGACTTCGTTTTGCGGAATTTGCTTGAGCGCTCCCACAATGGCTTCCACGGAACCTTGTACGTCTCCCTTCAAGATCAAGTTGAGTTCTTTCAACTCGCCTTCTTGTGCTTGAGCAGACAAGGTTGTAAGAGTAACACGACCCTGTAACAAACGGGATAGGCGTTGTCTGTCGGCGCGATCGCTAGCGAGTGCTCTGGCTTCTTTCTCGTTTTGGAAGACCTCAAACTCGTCGCCGGCTGCCGGCACATCACTTAAACCTAGTACCTCGACAGCAAAGGAAGGAGAAGCAATGTCTACTCTCTTGCCTCTGTCATCTACCATCGCCCGGACTTTACCGAAGGCCGAGCCAGCTACTAAGATATCTCCCACATGCAGGGTACCATTCTGAATTAGCAGGGTAGCAACTGCTCCTTTAGCTTTATCCAGATGTGCTTCAATGACAGTTCCTTTTGCGGTACGATCTGGGTTGGCAGATAGTTCTGCAACCTCTGCTACTAAGAGAATCATCTCTAAGAGCGTATCCAGATTTTCACCTCTGATGGCGCTCACGGGAACCATGATTGTCTCACCGCCCCAGTCTTCTGATGTCAGACCATACTGAGTGAGTTCTTGTTTAACGCGTTCTGGCTGTGCCCCTTCTTTGTCAATTTTGTTAATTGCAACAACAATTGGCACTCCAGCAGCTTGGGCGTGGCTAATGGCTTCAATGGTTTGGGGACGGACACCATCATCAGCAGCGACTACTAAGACGGCAATATCTGTTACCCGCGCTCCTCGTGCCCGCATAGCTGTAAAGGCTTCGTGACCAGGAGTATCCAGGAAGACTATCTGCTGTGGTTTCCCCTCATGTTCGACATCCACATGGTATGCACCGATGTGTTGAGTGATCCCGCCAGCTTCGCCCGCAGCCACTTTGGTTTTGCGGATTGAGTCGAGCAGGGTTGTTTTACCGTGGTCTACGTGACCCATGATTGTCACCACAGGCGGACGGCGGTGGAGATATTCTTGGTCTTCTGCACCGACCATTTCCGTAATTTTCCGAGCTTCTGCTTCTCGTTCGGCGGTTTCGACTTCTATTTCTAATTCTTTTCCTACCAGGGTAATTGTGGGAATATCCAGATTTTGAGTGATACTCACCGCCATACCTTTAAGGAACAGGATTTTCACAATCTCTGTATCGGGAACGGCTAAAACGTCAGCCAGTTCTTGCACAGTCAACGGCCCTGTGATCGTCACTTTTTCGGGGCGATCGCGCTTTGTCTCGGCTTCTTGGCGACGGTTTTGGTGATTGTCACGCCCAGAACCAGACTTGGAACCAGACCTAGAACCAGACTTTCTGGCTCTTGCAGTTGGGGCGCTAGCAAGGGTTGCACCTGGTATCTGTACAGGTCGAGTCGCTTTCGGGTTGGGAGGACGAGCGATAGAAAGGCTGACTTGGACTGTGGCTGGTGAATCTATATCGTCATCATCTAGCAAATCTTCTTCAAACTCATCATCAAGTATGGGTTTGATTCGCTTGCCTTTGACGCCAGCTTTTGCCTTCTCTTTAACTTCGTCAATTATTTCCTCTTCTACCCACTTTTTGCCGCCTTTGGTCGGTCGAGGCGGACTTGGGCGTTTCAAATCGAGGAGATCCGGTGTGACTGGTTCATCACCCAATCCTTGAGATTTGCCCGCTATGCCTGACATCTGTCTGGGGGGAGTAGCAATCGGCATTGCGGCTGCTACTGCTTCACCTGGACGTGCTGGTCTGGGTCTTTGTCCCTCTCCCAGTTGTGATGGTGCAGATGGTCTATTACCTCTCTGCTCTGGTCTGCTGGGTGCAGGGGTGGGACGACTTGTCCTTTGTGGCGCACTTGGTGGAGACTGGTCTGTTGGCAGTTTAGCGACTCTTGGCTTAATTTGTTCGCGATCGCCTTCCGCGGGACGTAGCCGTTGGTCGCGTTTGAGGATCGGTTTATCTGCCTGAGATACTGGCGGCTCATCTACCACCTGGGCTTCTTCTGCCGCAGGCCTGGCTGGAGGAGCAACTAGTTGTGGTTTAATCGGTTTTTCCGATTTCGGTCTGGGCGGAACTATTTTTTCCGGTTTTTGGGATGCTATTTTTTCCGGTGCCGGATTTGGATTAGGCGTTTGTTCCAAGTCAGCGATCGAGGGTTGCTCTTGAGTCTCAGATTGAGTCCGGGGCACAGGTCGAGTTGGTGCTGCCGGTTTTTGGGGTGAGACTGGTGTAGCGAAAGGCCGTGGAGGAGAGGGAGGATTAGCTTCAGACAAGGCAGCTTGGGTATTGTTAGCAAGTGACGCCTCTGGGGCGTTGGGAGTAGTATTTCTCAATATTTTGGGTTTACGTATTTCCAAAATTTGCTGTTTGTGGGGTGCAGCAGGTCGCGAAGGTCCGCCGTTGGGTAGTGAATTTGGCTTATGGCTGGTTGTACCTAGTTCCTTTTTGGCTGACACACTCGTAGCTGCAAGCTTTTCTGCTGCCGCCCGGATGTTTTCTGCCTCGGATTCTGAAATCGTGCTGCTATGGCTTTTGACCGCAATATCGAGCTGGTCGCAAATTGCTAGTAGCTCTTTGTTATCCAAATTCAATTCCTTTGATAATTCATAAATTCTAACTTTGCCGTTGGTCATCCACTCTTCCCCTTTAATTTACAGTTTTAGCGGATGGTTGCCTGGTTTGCGACATCTCCATCCTTGGACTACTGTTTTTAGACTGCCGTTCAGTTTTTGCCGGTGCCTCCAATCAGGAAAGAGAGATGTTTCGGTTTAATAATGGCATCCCCACCAGGAATGATGGTTGAGGGATACCCATAAAAATTTCTTAAATAAAAGATTTTTATAGGAACCCTTGACGCCGAACTGCGCCTGAGCGCTACCAGGTTGCCATTTTGTAGTTTCTTGTTTTGTTGATTCTGATTCCACAACACAATCGATTACATCTTGTTCTGGGAATATTGCCTCGCCCCTCGTTATTCGAGAGCCTAATGCCTTTTACACCCATTTACTATTTTGGCACTAACCTTAACGTTCAACAGGGAGTTTGATGAAAGCACTACTTCGGCTTTCGACACAATTCCTCTAATGATTACGTCACAAAGTTGTTCCAACTAAATTTGGTTTTGGGTATTACTGCGGGCTAGACGTTGCGACAAGCTTTGGTACAGTGCTTCTGGCACTGATGCATGTAGCGATCGCCCTAGTCGATTTTTTTTTTGAGCCGCTTGTAAGCAACTCGTTTCTGGACAAATATAGGCAGAACGCCCCATGCCCTGATCTAATTGTACCTTTCCCGATGGAAAGACGCGGACAATCCGCCAAAACTGATCTTTTGAGCCTACTTTCCGGCAGCTAATACAGCGCCGATAATTTGGTTTCATCGGTTCTTTGCGATCTCAGTCTAGGATAATGGAAGTAAAAAGAAGTTTATTATGACTATTTTTTACTTATACCAAGTAGCTTTTGAGACTGAGACTACAATCTTACACTATCAAAACTTTACAAAATTAATCAATTATTCATCATCGTTATTGTCAAAACTATCTTCCTCTTCTAGTTCGTTCTGATTTTCATCCTCGAATTCTTCTTCAAAGTCCGAGTCGTCTTCTTCTGATTCTTCTGTTTGATATTTTGTTCTGACGGCTGCAAACTTGGTATCCTCTGCTGCATAGTCATACTTAGCTTTGTCTTTAATGTCTATTTTCCAACCAGTCAGACGGGCTGCCAAACGGACGTTTTGTCCTTCTTTCCCAATAGCCAAACTCAATTGATCTTCAGCTACAAGTACGTGAGTTTGCCGTGATTCTGGGTCCATCAAACGTACTTCATCTACCCGTGCTGGACTTAAGGCATTAGCAATGTATGTTGCTGGGTCTGGCGACCAGCGAATTACATCTATTTTTTCACCGCGTAATTCGTTGACTACTACTTGAATTCGCGATCCCCTAGCTCCAATACAAGCGCCTACTGGGTCTACATCGCGATCGAGAGTATCTACTGCTATTTTAGTTCGAGGGCCGACATAACGGGAAGGTGGGTTTGCCTCCCTAGCTACGGCAACAATCCGTACAACTTCATCTTCAATTTCTGGGACTTCGTTGGCGAAAAGATAAACTACCAAACCAGCATCAGCACGAGACACAAGCAACTGTGGCCCTCGTTGCTGACCTTGGGAGACTTTTTTCAGATATACCTTGAAGGTGGCATTTGCCCGATAATTATCGTTAGGCAACTGTTCCCGCTTTGGTAATTCGGCTTCTACTTCTGGCTGACCAAAGCCGCTGCTAACTGCTAGAACCACTGATTGCCGCTCAAACCGCAGGACTCTTGCTTGGAGAACAGTTCCTTCTAAATCTTGGAACTCTTCTTGCACCATCTGGCGCTGTTGATCGCGTAATTTTTGCGCCAATACTTGCTTAGTTTGCATCGCCGCCATCCGACCAAATTCTCCTTGGTCGGGGGTAACATCCAGCACTACAGAGTCCCCTAACTGCGCTTCGGGAGCGACTTGTTGAACTTCGTCTAGAGAAATTTGATGATCTGTATTATCTACTTCTTCAACAATGGTTTTGGTGGAAAGAACGCGAAATCCTTCTCCTTCAATATCGAGTTCTACTTCAAAATTTTCAAAATAATCTTCGTCAAACTGTTTGCGCTCTAAATTTTGGGCGCGGCGATAACGTTCATAGCCTTTAAGTAGTGCTTCTCTTATAGCTGATTGAACCGCAAGCCTGGGTAAATTCCGTTCGCGACTTATACTTTCAATTAATTCTTTTAATCCAGATAAAGTAACCATTGACATAAGCAATCTCCTTTAAAAATTAGGGACTGGGGACTGGGTGTTGGGCATTGGGCATTGGGCATTGGGCATTGGGCATTGGGAAGAGGACAAGAGGACAAGAGGACAAGGAGAATTGGGGACAAGGGAAAAAAACTTGTTGCAAGTTCTCACCTCTTGTCACCTTGTCACCTTGTCACCCTTGCTCCTCTGCTCCTCTGCTCCTCTGCTCCTCTACCCCTCCAATCCCTAGTCCCTAGCTTCTAGCCTTAGTAACTTGTTTATTGGCGCTCCTCTAACTGCACCTTAGTAATTAGAGAGCGGGGAATTTCGACTACACGACCTTTTTGATTTAAATAAAGTGTTGTCTCATCCCGACGAATCAACTGACCAATCCACTCTTGTTGTCCGTCGTAGGGGGGCGTTGTGGAGACAATAACAGGAAATCCTTTAAAGGAAATAAACTCCCTGTCTGTTACCAATTGCCGCGAAATACCGGGACTAGACACTTCCAAGACGTATGTATCTGGAACGATTTCCGCAGCATCTAAGGAGGCTTCTAAAGCACGGCTCATCCTCTCACAATCGTTCAACCCAGTGTCTTGCTCTGGATTGCGAATGTCTACCCGCAACACTGGTGGACTTTGGTTGGTGTGAAAAACCACGCCAACCACTTCCAATCCCAGTTCTTCTGCCACTGGTGTCGCCAAATCAATAATTTGTGGAACTAAAGGATGAGCCATGAGAGAATTCAATAAAAAAAGTGGGCATCGACCCACTTCCTGCGATAGGTATATCTTCCAAGAAGTCTTGTGACGAACCAAGTTATGATTCGCCTAATTCGAGTTTAGCGCATTTCTTTTATAGTCGTGTATTGGGCATGGGGCATGGGGCATTGGACATTGGTTATTCTTCTTGTCCTCTCATCTCCCCTGCTCCCCTGCCCCTCTGCTCTCCCTACCCTTCTCGTATTTTGGGGAGAATAGCGCCTTTATCTACTACCACCGGAACTGATACTTGTGTTCTTAGCTGCCGGGTTTGCTCGATAATTTGGTCTATGTCTTCTTGGGATAAACGCTGGACGTAGTTGAGTTTGATTTCCTCTAAGAAGTCAAAAAGTAAACTTTGAATTTCTGAGAGTACATGTTTTTCCTTGATTTGAGATCCTAAGACCTGGGTGAAGCTTTCTACTAGCTGACTGGTGAGTTGTGCTCCTACAGGGTCTTCAACAGCGCTAACTAAAGTTTTGTAAAGATTAGTTGTGATTTGAGTCGCCAGTTGTTCGCTTAACTGGGTTTGAGCCTGTGCCACGCCAGGGAGATTCTGGAGGTTGCGGTAGACGGGGACTTGATGGAAGACGGTTTCGATGTTGTGGCGCAGAATGGCAACGATCGCAGGTTGGATATCAGGTAGCACTTGGTAGACAATTGTTTTTACCAAAAGACCTGCGATCGCTTCCACTTCATTCACATTATTAATATCTATGTAGGGACGTAAATTTTCTTGTTGCGAGAGCCAGCTTGTCAATTCACCCCGCTGAATTGAACCCTGAACCTGATTAATCACTCTCACCACAACAATTTCTGTGAGTTCTTCAGCAAAATTGGCGACAATCCCCTGATTAAGTTGCTTTCGCACTGGATGCAGATTCAATAACTGCGCTCGATCGAGGCGAATTAATACAGGTATGATTCGCAACCCTCGCCAAAAGGGTATTAGTAAAAATAAATCGTACCAACGCCACAATAGTGCTTCTAACCAGCTAAAACCAGGATGTTGGCGTCTGAGCAAGAAAGTGCGCCCCAGCAATTCTACACCAAATAAAATCACAAAAGGTAAGTCAATAATCCAGAATTTATCAATAAAATCGCCATTTTCCCCGATTTGGCGGTAGTAGTTACTGGCGATCAAAGGGCGGATGCTTTTGTTGAAAAAATTAATTTCTTTATCCCAGCTATTTTGTGATAGGTGCGGCTGACTCCAAAAAGTAGCGAAGGACTGTTTTGCAGATTCTTTGCGGATGTGCGATCGCATCCTTTGTTTGATTTTCTCCAGAGTCCCACTCTTATTAGCTCCCGCAAACGGGTTACTGTCAATCATCTCGCTACTAAGACGACTTATTTGTATTAGCCTGTTATTTACCTGAGGCGACTGTAACCCTGTTTGCCTAACTTGTTCCTCTAATGCGTCTACTGTTTCTAGATAACTTTTTGTGTCTCGATGACTTTCAATACCTTTGATTGGGTCATAAATATTAGTAATTTGGGGAAGTTTTCGCAAGTAGAAATCTCGCCAAGGTACATAACTTAAATCAAACAACACTAAACCTAAATTTACTGCGGCAGCAATTGCCATAAATCTTTCAACCCAAAGATTACGCTGCTTAGAAGATTTTATATTTTTCATTTTTTGTAATATATGATACTTGTTGAGGTCCACAGGTAAAGAGACTGCTTTTCACCTTCAGCTGACGCTCAATGCACAGATGTGATTTTCTAACGCAGTTTAGGGTTAAAAGGGTATATTCGCTTCAAATGATAACCGCTATATCTTTGCTTATACAAGATACTTCTTTTGATGGATGACAGAAGTTATTGTTTAAACATCTGGCTAAATTTAACAAAAAAAATCACAATTTGTTCAAAATTCATTAAATAATCGTGAAAAAAGTTATTAAACAAACTTAAAATGCAGCTGTTAACGTTTACGATCCTGCTGATTTGACCCAAAGGAGTTTTTAAGTATGTGGTGTGGGTTTGGAAAATCAAGCGCAACCTTTGCTGTTACTTGCCTGATGACTGCTAGTTTGGTAATTACAGACACAGGTTTTGCAGCCCCTCAAAGAAGTTATACACCCCAGCAATTCCGTGAAGTATTGCGGGGATTAGGCTATAACGTCAAGGTAACAAATACCGCTTTGACAGACGAGGAAACTAAAAAGGCAATTCGAGAATTTCAGACTGGTTATAAGCTAAAACCAGTTGATGGCATCGCAGGGCCAAAAACCCAAGATTTTGCTGCTAACATCGTTCAAATTCTACACAGAAATTTGAATGCAGTGGTGAAGCCAAATCCTCCTCTGCCGCGCGATCGTTTTTATGGTTCTCGCACGGAAGAAGTGGTGAAGGAGTATCAGAAGAAATATCAGTTGCAAGAAACTGGAATTGCTAACTTAGCACTCCGCCAAAAGCTGAATGAAGAAGCAAAGACACTCTTCAGCCAGCCGACAACTAAACCAACAACTAAACCGACAGCGACACCGAGAGCAACACCGAGAGCAACACCGAGAGCAACACCGAGAGCGACACCGACAGCTACGCCAACAGCGACACCGACAGCTACGCCAACAGCGACACCGACAGCTACGCCAACAGCGACACCAACAGCTACGCCAACAGCTACACCAACAGCTACACCAACAGCTACACCAACAGCTACACCAACAGCTACACCAACAGCTACACCCTAGTTGCCAAAAAAACTCCTACCCCAAATCCGCTCAAGCGATCTGATTTGGTTCTTCTAAGGGTCTGCCCTTGGGTGTAGGTAGAATTGGACGGCGGTCATTGTAAGGCATAGGAATGTACTGCACGCTGGGTCGTCCTCCTTGTGGCTGTGGGTACATATCCATGAGATTATAAATAGAATGGGGCAGTCCGACGGTTACGGGCAGCCCCATTTCTGTTGCTTCTTCAATAGTGATGGGATAGTCATGGGTGACGCGCCCAGTTGTCAAGGCTTCGATAATCGGTTCGATATTTTCTGGCAGAACTTTTTGTTTAGGTACACTGTCTTTTAGCAAAGTTCGTACAAACCGCTGTACCTGCTGTATTGCTTTGCGTGATAGGTCAGCCATAATTAGGGTTTGGTCATCAATCTCACCGATGGGTTTATCTTCAACCACTTTCAGAATACTGGCTGCGGGGTAATTACCCAGTTGGGGATCGACTGGACCCAAGACAGCGTTAGCATCCATAATAATTTCATCAGAGGCGAGGGCAAGCATTGTACCGCCACTCATAGCATAGTGAGGTACAAAAACTGTGACTTTTGCTTGGTGGCGAATTAACGCTCTGGCGATTTGTTCCGTAGCTAAAACCAAACCGCCAGGAGTGTGCAAAATTAAGTCAATTGCTACATCTGGCGGTGTGAGGCGAATTGCTCGCAATATTTGTTCTGAGTCTTCAATAGTAATGTAGCGAGATATAGGAATTCCCAAAAAGCTAATGGACTCTTGACGGTGAATTAGTAAAATCACCCGACTTTTGCGTTCCTGTTGGAATTCTTGTAAAGCACGCAAGCGCCGATATTCTATTTGACGTTTTTGCCAAAGGGGTTGCAAAGAAGTCAGAAGGAGGAAAATCCAGAATAAATCACCAATACCAAAGCCCATATATTTATTTTTGTTCAAAAATAACGGTTGCCGTCATTATTGTCACAAATTTGGGGCGATCGCAGTTCTATCTGTAGATTTATAGAAAAATTACGAATTATTTACTACCCCTTCGCCAAATTTTAATAGTGTCGTCATCACTACCGCTAACTAGGGTTTGGCCATCGGGACTGAAGGCGACACATCTAACATAGTTGGAATGCCCTGTAAGTGTGCTGATTTCTCTGCCACTGTGTATGTGCCACAGTTTGATAGTGTTGTCCCAACTGCCACTAGCGAGAAATTGTCCATCCTGGCTAAAGGCGACTGACCAAACTGAATCAGAATGACCTATGAGAGTACGAATTTCTTTGCCTGTATTTATATGCCAGAGTTTAATCGTGTTGTCACCACTGCCACTGGCGATAATTTCCCCATTTTTGCTGAAGGCGATACAGTTGACAAAGAAAGAATGGCCTGTGAATGTGTAAATGTTCTTGCCTGTGTATACTTGCCACAATTTAATAGTGTAATCATTACTGCCACTAGCCACCAGTTGTCTATCCTGGCTATTGGTTGTAAACGTTCTCGGAGAGTAGGCGACTGACGAAACTGGGTCGGAATGACCTGTGAAAGTTTGGATTTCTATGCCTGTGTTTACCTGCCACAGTTTGATTGTGCAGTCAGCGCTGCCACTAGCCAAAAACTTGCCATCTGGACTAAAAATAACGGAATTTACCCAATTAGCATGACCAGTGAGAGTACGAATTTCTTTACCCGTGTTGACATCCCACAATTTGATTGTATTATCCCAACTCCCGCTAGCTAAGATTCCCCGATTTAGGTCTGCAACTCCCGCAGATTTGCCGGATTCGCCTTGATAAGAAAGGTTTGAAGAGATTGGGATTGGGCTAAAGGCGACCGAATGAACCATACTGGAATGACTAGAAGGCCAACGACCCAGTTGACGCACTAGCTTGCCAGTACTCACTTGCCAAAGTTTGATGGTCTTGTCATTACTGCCACTAGCAATAAATTGTCCGTCTGGGCTAATGGCGATCGCATGAACCATACTAGAATGACCTTTGAGGGTCTGTACGCATTTCCAATTCTGCCGATCTAATACAACAGGTACAGGTAGTTGCAGCTTAGGGGTTATCACTAAATTAGATGAGCTTTTTGTTACATACTCCCCTGTCTCAGGGCCTAATAAATCCAACCACTCTTGCACAGACTGGGGACGATACGTTGACTCCAGATCCATGCCGCACATAATAGCTTGATTTACCCTGTTGCTGATCTTGGGATTAAAATATTGTGGTGGTTCTAAATTAATATTGTGACGTCTATCATCTGCACTAGTCGGTACAACTGCGGTAAGCAAGTTATACAAAGTAGCGGCTAGGGCGTAAATATCAATATATTCTCCTCGCGGCGCTTCTGATTCATACTGTTCAGGTGGGGCAAAACCAGGAGTACGATACACTGTATGCCTTTGGATCGTATTAGGAATAAATTCTCTAGCGATGCCAAAGTCTATCAGCACTGCTTCTAATTTATCAATGCGGATCATGATGTTGCGTGGTTTGAGATCCCGATGCAACAGTCCTTTAGAATGGATTAAGGTCAAAGCATCGCCAATTTGCCGGATGTAAAGTAGTGCTTCTGCCTCTGATAACACTCCTATTCGCCTCAAGCGCTGTGCTAAGTCTTCCCCTTCGATGTAATCCATCACCATGCAGGGCAAATTTCCCTCATCGAAGATGGTTTCTATCTGTACTATATGAGGATGGTGGCACACAGCCAGCCGAACTGCTTCATCACGAAAGTCTTGCCGTAACTTGTTTCGGTGGAGTATCCAGGCGGGGTGATTCAGGATTTCTTCTTTGAGGGTTTTAATCACTCGCTGTTGATTTCGTTGATTTCTGGCAAGATAAGTAATGCCAATTCCGCCTTCACCTAGTTGGCTTTCAATAATGTAGCGTCCCCCGAATAAAGACTTTCCTGCATTCCACACCATTAGTAATATTTGACAATTGCTGGTATTTATTTTGGCACGGTATTCAGTTCAGCCAACACGAATTTTTGGGAATTCCATTTGAATTGCTGTTGTAGCTTTTTAGAACTTACTTACTTAGATAACATTTTCATTAACCTCAATAATTACTAATAGTATAAAGTTTGGATATACCCTCATAGTTTTGGCTAAACTATGCCTTTATACGAAAAAATGAAAGTTGATTGCTCATGTTACAGTAAACAGTAACTTTAGACATATTTGTTCATAATAATTTGACTTGTAGGTAATCTAAAATTATGCTAAAGAATCTCAATTTGAAACAAAAATTTACAATTCTGCTACTGGTAATTTTGACATTTGGTCTGAGCTTGAGTGGATTTACTCTTTCTTCTCTACTGAGGGAGAATGCTAAACAAGATATTAGCTCCACTGGTCTCATGCTCATCCAAACAATGAGTTCTGTTCGTAAATACACCAGTACTCAAGTGAATCCAGAGCTAGTTGATAAATTGGCTACTGAATTTTTGCCACAAACCGTTCCTGGATACTCAGCACGAGAAGTATTTGAAATTTTACGGAAAACAACAGACTACCGTGATTTCTTTTATAAAGAAGCAACTCTCAATCCCACAAATCTTCGGGATAAGGCTGACGGTTTTGAGACGGAAATTGTAGAACAGTTCAGAAATAAATCAGACCTTAAAGAAGTTAGTGGATTTCGCTCAATTCCTGGTGGGGATATCTTTTATATTGCTCGTCCCTTAGCAGTGTCTGAACAAAGCTGTCTGGCCTGTCATAGCGTACCTGAAGCTGCACCTCAAAGTATGATTAGTCTTTATGGTGCTGCTAATGGATTTGGGTGGAAACTTAATGAAATTGTTGGCGCTCAGATTATATCAGTACCCGCCAAGAATGTCATTAATAAAGCAAATCAGTCTTCTTTACTAATTATCTTGATTGTATCAGCTATATTTATAGCGACTATCCTATTAGTCAACTTGTTCTTGAATCGACAAGTTGTGAAGCCTCTCAAACGCATGACTCGCATAGCCGAAGAAGTTAGTACGGGACATATGGAAGTTGAATTTGAGCAGATGTCTAATGATGAAATCGGTAATTTAGCTAGAGCCTTTAAACGGATGCAGTTAAGTTTAGAAATGGCGATGAAAAGAATCAAACGTACTCAAGGAGGTACAGGCGATTACAATAATTTCTAATGACGTTCTCTCTAAGAAACTTAAAAGCGTAGCTTGCTTCTCTGTAAGGGTACGCAAACTCGCTTTGCGGGACACTAACGTAATCAAGCTCTGTACAAGACGTTGCGTGTAACTTGCTTCCCTCATAGAAGTATACAGAGTCGCTTTGCAGGATGTTAACGTAATTAATTTTTGTTTCTAGGATATTTAAACCTACTAAAAAACCTTGCTAATTTTATTAGCTTTGTTGACTTAAACCCATAGAATTAGTTAAAAGATTAAAAATTATTCCTCAATCCGTGATGTCTAAATCTCTATGAAAATAAGCTTTTTTTAAATTCAAAAGCTGCTTGAAAATTAGGAATCTCCTTAGTTACAAGTTCAATAAATTGGTCAGCTGAAATATAAGGATTGTGGGCTAGTATTTCTTCTATAATCAGATTTGCCATTGGGCCGATGTGGTAGGCTAATTCTTGCTGACAATGTTTGATAAATGCTGGTTGGAGTGAAGATTGTTGTTCAATTCTTTGCCCAGTTTGTGGACTAGTGGGTGAATTAAAAATTGTTTCTTCAGGTTGGTTATATGACTGCGATAAAGCCGACATAGCCTGAAATTCAGGGTTAAATACCGTAGCCGGTAAATCATCAACCATGATTGCAGAAAACATTGCTATTTCTGGTTCTCGAATACGCTCTAAATCTCGAAGAACTTCGCTGGCTGTTTGGTATCGCTTGTTAGGCCTATCTTCCAACATACAATCAAGTACTTGAGCAAACCCATCAGTAACATAAGTATAATCACGCCAGTTCCATTCAAGTGAGTATTGATCCATTAGTAAAGATGGATCTCTAGCTGTGAGTAATACAATAGCAGTTACACCTAAAGCATAAAGGTCACTAGAGGGTGAACATAAACCCAAACTAATCTGTTCGCGGGGAGCATATCCAACTTTGCCTACAAGGGACATTTTGCCAACAAATGTTACCTGGTGGTTGGAACTTCTCGCCTCGTTAATATCAGCAATTTGCTTGCCTACCCCGAAATCAATCAGCACTGGCAGATCCTTGCCATCGGGTAACATGATGTTGTCTGGAGAAATATCTCGATGGATGATGTTGTGCTGATGAACATATTCCAAAACAGGCAGCAGATTCTTTAGCCACTGTATAACTTCGTCTTCTGAAAAATTTCTTCCTTGACGTTGAAGTTCTCCTAGCAGTCTTGAATATGTTTTACCGTCAACATACTCTTGTACTAGGAATAGCCGACCATCTCCTTCAAAGCAAGCCAAAAACTTAGGAATTTGAGGATGTTGCAATTGATGAAGAATTTTCGCCTCTCTTTTAAATAAGTTACGATATTGTTCTAGTCCACTTTCGCCTGTGCCAATGGGTGCAAATTCTTTGAGAACACAGGCTTCATTAAACCGACGAGTGTCAAATGCTAAGTAAGTTCGTCCCAATCCTCCCTGTCCTAGAAGTTTTTGGATTATATAGCGGTTATCGATTAGAGTTCCAGCAGCTATTTCTGGTCTTGTCATAGGGGACTGTGACATCATCATCGCACTCCTAGCGATTTTGTTATTGATAAATTATCTAATTTGCTGAAAGTCAGAAACTCTAGCAGATAAAGGCTGATAACATCCTTTAAATTGAGGTTAGCACCACTATCAAGCCAAGGAAATACACTTTTCTACAATTTTCTGATGGTCTTGTGTTACCAAATAGACAATTTTAACCTGAGTAATTCGATCGTACTACTAATACTTAAGTATTTTAGCCACCGCAACATAATCTGTGTCTGCGGTAATATCTGCAAATGTTCAGGGTATCACTTTTGAGATTTGCTGCTGAACCTTATTTTCCCCATAGTTACCCAATTGAAACTGGGTTGAGGAACAGTAAGGATATAGCGTGACATCATGGTTTTTCATAAAAAATGAGGTTGCTATAGACTTGCTGAAAGAAATATTATATGTATTTCAAGTGCTAAATATGCGATCGCTCTCAAAAATTAATCTTTCTGAGAAACTATATCATTATTCAGATAGCGGCTTCGGCATCGGCGATCGCAGTTTTCAGTACAGATGATTCCTCAAAAGCAGAAAATTATGCTGCGTATCACAAAAGACTTGTGAAGCTATAATAATTCATCTAGTTCATCAGGATTCACGCCTAATTGACGCAAACGTTCAGCTAATTGTTCTACTTTTCGTTTGGCTTGAGCAGCTTCTTGTTCTGCAATCATAGCTCGTTCAGTTGCAGCAGCAGCTTCCTCTGTGGGTGCAAGAATTAATTCTCCTGTCAAAGTGAACCACCTTAACCACAACCTTTCAATATCTCGAAATGAACCTTGCCATAAGCCTAAACTCAAATCTATCTCTGGCATTAATAGGTATCCATCGGTCAAATTCATCGGTTCATAGTGACCGCCGACCAACTGAAAAGCCCGAAGTTCATTAGTATAGCGACTAAATACAACATAGTAAGGAATCCGCAAAATTCGCTCATAAACTTCCCATTTGCTAGGAGGTTTATCTGCTGCACTTTCTCTTCTTGTGCCTAAATCTTCGTCTTCCGTACCTGGAGATAATAACTCAACAACCACGAAGGGATTTGCTGGTTCTTGCCAAGTGACATAACTTAACCGTAAGTCTTGCCCTTTGTATAATTTTTCTACGCCTACTACACCAAACCAATCTGGGCGTTTATACCACAAAGGATGCTGTAAATCATAGTAGAGATTAAGGTCAGCCGCACTGTAAACTAGTTCTGAATTCCAGTTAATCGGCTGAAAAGTTAAGTATAAAAGTAAGGGTTGTAAAAAATGAAAATCGTCTGGCAAGCCTGGTTCCTCTGGGTTATCACTTGGTAAATCATACATCGTTGGTAGGGTTTCCCAAGGAGGAAGCGGCGGGTCAGATTGAGGGATGTAATGGGGAGAAGAAGTCATATTAACAATTCAAAATTCAAAACTTGTACTGAGCGTAGCCGAAGTATTCAAAATTCAAAATTAAAGGCATTTTGATTCGGGGATTTAAACTCAGACTCAAAATATGTTACGACAAGACGTAGGGATCTTAAACCCTTGAATGTACGATAAAAATTAGGTTTGTATTTTTCGGCTATTACTTTTATGGCTCTACCATACTTATTAGGCTAAATTTACAGCTTCCAAAAGGGAATAGGGAGAATAGATGTGTACTGAGTTTTTTCACGTAATCAAATAAGATTCCTATAGAAGTAGTAATGTTATTCCACAACTAGCTGCGAAGTGTTGGCGCACCGCTCTGCTAACGCCTAATTTTGAGATTACCTCTGCTACTATTATCTCTAAATGTTCGGCTTCCTTGGGTCAAATGCCACTGGACTCTAATCGTGAAACTTGCTCAAGGTTGCTAATTAGCGAGATATCACTGATTGAAAGGTATAAAAATTTTTTCTTAATTGCTTATAAATAACTATTACTGCCTAAATAACTTGGGGAATACTGAAATTTAGTCCCATTAAAGGTGTATGAAAAATGGCAGATAATAAAGTCAGTGCAAAACTTTCCTCCGCAGATAGGGAAGCCGTGATGCAAGCTATTACTACTATCCGCGAAAAGTTACCGTTCTTGATTGATTTGACAACCGAGGAGCGTAAAGCTTTACCTAAGCTGGGCGATAAGAGTCGGGCGTTTGTGAGTAAGGCGTTGGAAATCGGTACACAAAACCCTGACTTCTTACCTCGTTCTTTTGACTTGAATGAAATGCGCCAAGATATCGAATTATTTGAAGCCCTGTATCCCATTTTGCTGTCGTTGACGCAACTGCAAGAACTGGTGGATGATACTTCTGTGGCTGTTGGTAGCGAAGCTTATGCGGCGGGGTTGATGGTATATAACTATGCGAAAGTCAGTGGTAAAGGCGCGGGTTTAGAGTCAATGATTGATGATTTAGGACGCAGATTTGCCCGGAAAGCTAAAAAAGTGCAACCACAAAGTTCATAAGGAACTTCCAACAAATAAATTATCCAATTTTGTGGGGTGGACATCTTGTCTGCCCTTGGGTACGGGCGGGCGAGATGCCCACCCCACAAGAAGTAGTTGAGTATTTTTTTGTTTGGAGTTCCTAAGTCGAGAAATTAACTCAACGCTTCTACCTAAAAACCTAAAACTTTGAGCTTCTGAGCTTGGGTGTTTCTGTTTCAAGTGAAAAACTCCTAGTCAGAAGCTTAAGTTTTGCTGTTGTCAGCAAGAACGTTTTTGTTTAAAGTGAGAATGTTTTGGTTTTAAACGAGAACTTTCTGGTTTGAAGTGAGAATGTTCTGGTTGAAAACGAGAAGTTTTTGGTTTGAAGTGAGAATATTCTGGTTTTAAACGAGAACTTTTCGGTTTCAAGTGAGAACGTTTTTGTTTGAAGTTAAAAAGTTTGTGTTTAGAACTAAACAGTTGTAGATTAAAAAGCAATACGGTTTACTATTTTGACGCGCTAAGTACTAGCGCACTGCTTTGCTACATCATAATGATAGTCAGAAAGGCTTCTATTGAATAGAAGACCATATTTGAGAGATGTTCTGACACACTTTTTCCCAATCATTTGGTTGTAAAGTTCCTAATTGACGTTCTAATAGACGCTTTTCTACTGTGTTTATCTTATGCAATCTCACTACCGAAGGACGCATTAAACCTGCTTGCTGCCATTCGATAATTTCAACATCAAAAGCAGTTTGAGTGATTTGACTGGTAATCCGCGCCACAATAATATCGTCATCTCCGGTATCTAAAAGTACTAATACTGGGCGAAGTTTGAATGTTACTGCATCAGAAAATGGCAACTTGAGCAATATAACAGAACCAGATTGATAATTTTGCATTGATTAAATCGTGTCGTAGATAGCATCATCTTCGCTGTAGCCTTTTAGTAATTGTTCGGCTGCAAGACGATGCCAAGCTGCTTCTTCTTGTTCTTCTTCTGTGGGTTCATTGACGAGAATAATTACTTTTACCTGCTGGTTATTTGCTAACTGTTGCCATATCACATTTGGTAATTCTATTTTGCCTTCATCGGTGACATTGGCAGGAAATTCGTATGCTTTCATATTGTGTTTATTGCTCGCTAGTTCTAATACTATTTTGACGCTGTTATTGCACAACTAGCTGCGGTCGCCATATTTTGATATTTCCGCCACTATCTCCCGCAGCCAGCCAATTTCCATCGGGGGTAAAGCTGATGGATGTAACTTTACAAAAATGAGTCAGGCTGTGAATTTCTTTACCTGTTGTCACATTCCAC
>NZ_JAVRCC020000021.1:95746-123272 GCF_034530975.2 Nostoc sp. DedQUE07
CAGTTTGATAGTGTTGTCCTCACTACCACTAGCGAGAATTTGCCCATCACTACTGATGGCGACGGATGTAACATAACTAGAATGACCAGTGAGCTTGCAAATTTTCCTTCCTGTTGTCACTGACCACAGTTTGATAGTGTTGTCCTCACTACCACTAGCGAGAATTTGCCCATCACTACTGATGGCGACGGATGTAACATAACTGGAATGACCAGTGAGGGTGCGAATTTCCCTTCCGGTTGTCACCGACCACAGTTTGATCGTCTTGTCCCAACTACCAATACTAGCGAGAATTTGCCCATCACTACTGATGGCGACGGATGTAACATAACTGGAATGACCAGTAAGGGTGTGAATTTCCCTTCCGGTTGTCACCGACCACAGTTTGATCGTCTTGTCATTACTACCACTGGCAAGAATTTGCCCATCACTACTGATGGTGACGGATTGAACCGAGGAAGAATGACCAGTCAGGGTGCGAATTTCCTTTCCGGTTGTCACCGACCACAGTTTGATCGTCTGGTCATTACTAGCACTGGCAAGAATTTGCCCATCACTACTAATGGCGACGGATTGAACCGAGTAAGAATGACCAGTCAGGGTGCGAACCCTTCCTGTCGCCACCGACCACAGTTTGATAGTGTTGTCCCCACTACTACTGGCGAGAATTTGCCCATCACTACTGATGGCGACGGATTGAACCGAGGAAGAATGACCAGTGAGGGTGCGAATTTCCTTTCCGGTTGTCACCGACCATAGTTTGATCGTCTTGTCCCCACTACCACTGGCGAGAATTTGCCCATCACTACTGATGGTGACGGAACTAACCCAGGAAGAATGACCAGTGAGGGTGCGGAGAAATTGACCTGTGATTGATGAGAACAAGTGAATAAATGAACCTTGCACACTTGCTAAAATATCTTCCTTGGGGCTAAGGGCTACTATTTCACCAGAAATACTGGGGATGATGTGGACGCATTCCCAAGATGGGGGTGTATTGGGACGAGATATTACTGGTTGTGTTGGCGGTATGGAACTAGCACTCAACAAATCCAACCACTCCTGCACAGACTGGGGACGAAACTTGTAATTTAACGCCATCCCCTTCATAATTGCCTCATTCACCTTGTCGCTAACACTGCCATTCAACTCCTTGGGTGCTTGTAGCGTAAAATTTTGCAGCCTAGCTGGTGCTGGCATAGGCAATTGTCCAGCCACTAAAGAATATAATGTAGCGGCTAAGGCATAAACATCTATATATTCTCCCCGTTGTTCAATGGGTGCATATTGTTCTGGTGGCGCGTAACCATGAGTAACACTCTCTGTATGCTGTAAAGCTGCACCGGAAATAAATTGTCTCGCAAGCCCAAAGTCAATTAGCACCGCTTCTGGTTTACCCGCACGCATCATAATATTACCCGGCTTCAAATCCCGATGCAGCAAGCCTTTCTCGTGAACCAATATCAAAGCTTCGCCAATTTGCCGAATATATTGCAGTGCTTCCTCTTCCGGTAACGCCCCTTTGTTGGTGATTCGCTTACCCAAATCTTCGCCTTCGATGTACTCCATCGCCATACAGGGAAAATTACCTTCATTAAAGACATTTTCTACCTGGACAACATGAGGATGGCGACATAAAGCCAGTCGCAAAGCTTCATCCCGGAAGTCATGCCGTAATTTATCTTGATGTGGTATCCATTTGGGATCATTGAGTATTTGTTCTCTGAGGGTTTTGATGACTCGCAACTCGCCGCGTCGATTTTTCGCAAGATAGGTAATCCCAACTCCACCTTCGCCTAATTTTCTCTCGATTATGTAGCGACTACCAAATAACTCCTGCCCTGGATTCCACGCCATTGGTCAAAACCGTAGTTTTACTGATATTTTATTTTTGCACATCATAAATATCAGTTTTTGGCATCTTTACTCAATTTTGCTCATAGGCTGTTAAGAATTCGTCCCGTGAGATACCTACTTGACTGCAAATTGCTCTTAACGTCCCTGATTTAATTTGAGATTGGTTAGGCATTACTAATGGTGTCTGCGAGCCATCTTCATTTTCTCGCGTCATGACAATATGTTCACGTTCCCGAACAATGCGAAATCCCAACAACTCAAATGCTTTGATAACTCTCTTCTTTGGAGCATCAACAGGAAACTTCGGTATTAAATAGCCACCTCTGCTTCTGTCAGAAAAGCCTCAATTATTGGTGAGTCATCTCCAAGCATTTCTTTGCCAAATATTTCAATGTAGCAGCGAATAGCTGACTTGATATCGGCTAAGGCTTCTTCATAGGTGTCACCTTGACCAACGATCGCCCCTTTTATACCCAGAGGGTAGGCAACATAACCGTTAGAATGTTTTTCTACAATAATTTTGATTTGTTTCATCGCTAAGGCTTTGGCAAGCGAGATTTTAGGCGATTTTGATGGAGCGTACAATAAGCAGTATATTCAATCGTAATCAATTTATGGCGATCGCATTTTTAGATTACTATGTTCCTAATTTGCAACGACTTCTTTTCCGAAGCTAAACTTTATGCAATGCTGATGGAGCCTACAATAAGCAGTGTATTCAATTGTAATAAACTTATGGTGATCGCAGTAGCTAAACCCTCATCCTGGCTAGAGAATGGAATTCGACTTGAAAAAGTTAGTAATATTAATCTATTTAAAATTACAGATGAATTGTCAGATCGGATGCAAGAACTTGTTGATAAGAAAACAGCTAATTCTCAAACACCAGAAGAAGAGGCTGAACTGGAAGCAATTGGAGAATTAGTGATAATTGTTACCTACATCAATGGGATGATTGCTAATGAAGCGCAAGAATCCAACGAGACAGAAAACAGGGACATGGGAATAGACAGAAATTAATCCAATAATCCTATCTGATTTGTGAAAATTTGCACTGTTCGGCTCCCCGACTTTTTAAAAAAGTCGGGGAGCTAATTAGGTTTTATTGCATCAAAATTTGCCGGATTAAAATACTCATTACCTCATCTGGGTTGCCGGTTGGTACCAGTGGACTCCAATCTCCTACGCTGGCGTAGCCAATTACCTGCAAATAGTGAATTGTACTGGTAACGGCTTTGGTTGAACCAATCAATATATGCTTAATCGGTTCTCTCTTGGGAAATGGCTGTTCAGTTGATTGTTTGACAGTAGGTGTATCTAAATATTCACCTAAGAACTGCTCTAACTTTGACTGGGCGGAATCTTCTTCTTGTGCCATGATTGTATTTATCTCCTGATAAGGGGGCCGATAAGGGCGATCGCATTCATCTTTTGCCGGATTGAGCGATCGCCTTTATCATGGTTTCATTTTAATGTATAAAATTATACTTGTTAACTATTAATTCAAAAATTTCTATCAATAATTCCGAAATTTTAATGTCAATAAATTAGGTCTAATTCGAGTTATTTAAGATTTTATTGCTATAAAAAAATGCTAGATTTAGCAAATTTTTAACTAAACCTAGCAATCCTAAATTATTTACAAGAAGTCTAATCTTTAGGTTCAATTCCCGCCGCCCGCAATTGTGCTGCTAGTCGTTGGGCGCGTTGTTGTTCTTGTTCGGCGCGTTGTCGTTCTTGTTCAGCGCGTTGTCGTTCTTGTTGGGCGCGTTGGCTTTCCTGTTGAGCTAACTCAGAACCCCAAGGTAAAAGGTTTTCTTGTTCGTCCCACCACCGTAACCACTTTCCTGGGCGATTTTCACGAGTACCTTGCCACACCCCAAGGTAAAGATTCATTTCTGCTATCCAGTAGAGTTGATTTTCATCAGGCCCTTGCAAAATGTATTGTTCTGTATTCTGCAAGCGATACATCTCGAAACTGCCGCTATCTGGCTCAAAGATAATATAGTTTGGTACTTTTAAGATGCGCTCGTAGAAAAACCATTTTCCTGGGGGATATGTTGCTTTGATAGAATATTCTGTTTCCTGTGTATCGGAAATAAATTCCATCACAATTACGGGAATATCACCCTGTAATTGAGGTGTGTAACTGCGTATTACTTCTTCTCTACTAACATTAATTTTGGCAATGAAAGCCCAATCAGGAGCTTTAATGACCATTTTGTTGTTTAAAGTGGCACAAATACCGTAATTAGTTGTTGTTAGGGCGTTAGCTGAAATTTTTCCGGCTAATTGTAGGCTTTCTGTAAGTGCAGCAGCTAAGGCTGGTTGGTTGATGTTATCCACTGGATCATCTGGCAGTTTGTAATCATCGGGTAGTTTTTCCCAAGTGATTTGGTAGTCTTGGGTGAGGGCTGTCATGATCGGTTTTCCTTTAGGATTGGGCATTGGGGAGCCAGCGCTGTGGGCGGGTTTCCCGACTTGAGGCGACTGGCGTCATTGGGCATTGGGAAAGAGAAGGCAGGGGTGCACAGGGGCAGAGGGGGAGAGGGGAAAAACTTACTGCAACTTCTTCCCTGCTCCCTCATCTCCCTCATCTTCCTAGTCCCCAATAGTTACTCATCTTCATCAGGTTCTAAATCGTCGGCTGTCAATTCTTGATGCGGGATGGCGGCAATAATCGCATCTATTACTTTGGCAACGGGTAAAATCTCGATATCAAGATCGGGGAATTTTTGTCCTTTAGGGACGATCGCTCTTTTAAATCCCAATTTAGCTGCTTCTTTCAACCTTAGTTCCATTTGGGAAACCGATCGCACTTGTCCACCTAACCCAACTTCACCGATTAATACTGTACCGGGATCGACGATGCGATCGCGGAAACTAGCTACAATTGCGATCGCAATTCCTAAATCTACCGCCGGTTCTTCTACATTCAACCCACCCGCCGAAGCAACGTAAGAATCTAACTTGGACATGGGAATTCCCACTCGTTTTTCTAAGACGGCAAGAATTTGCACTAAGCGGTTGTAGTCTACGCCAGTTCCAGCACGCCGAGGGGAAGGGTAGCTGGTAGGACTCACTAAAGCCTGCAATTCTACAACGATCGGGCGAGTGCCTTCACAAGCCACGACAATGGCAGTACCTGGTGCGGGATCGTCACGGTTGCCTAAAAATAGCTCTGAGGGGTTGGAGACTTCTCGCAATCCATCTGTCACCATTTCAAAGATACCGATTTCGTGAGTTGCGCCGAAGCGGTTTTTGACTGTCCGTAATAACCGATGGGAAGCAAAGCGATCGCCTTCAAAATACAACACTGTATCGACTAAATGTTCTAAAACTTTTGGCCCAGCGATCGCTCCTTCTTTGGTGACGTGTCCCACAATCAGCATGGTAATATCTTCGTGCTTCGCCACCTTCATCAGTGCTGCGGTACATTCTCGTACCTGAGCCACTGAACCTGGTGCAGAAGTCAACGCTGGAAAAAACACTGTTTGGATACTATCAATTACCGCCACATTTGGTTTGAGAGAGTCTATTTCCCGTAAAATTTCTTCTAAATCTGTTTCTGGCAGTACATATAAATCTGCACCTATACTGTCAGGGTCTATAGAAATCGTAGTATCTTCTACTACTACTGTTACCTTCTCCTCGTTTACCATACTTAGGGGTTTTGATACTCCCAACCGAGAAGCTCGTAATTTTACCTGCTGTCCTGATTCTTCACCAGTTACGTAAAGGATGCGATATTTCTGTGCTAATTGATTAGATACTTGCAACAATAAAGTCGATTTACCAATCCCTGGATCGCCACCAATCAGCACCATAGAGCCAGGGACAACCCCACCTCCAAGTACTCGATCTAATTCTCCATAACCAGACTCCCAGCGAGCGATTTGGCGATCGGTAATTTGGTTAAATGTTAAGGAGGCTCGCGCTTTAGCTGGTTTAGCGTGAGATTTGCCATTGCTTTGAGTTGATTGCCAACCACTCACTCCCCCCCGACTGGGTACATCTACTGAGGATTGAATCGAAATTTGTTCTTCTAGAGAGTTGTAAGTGCCGCAAGCTGGACACTTACCAAACCATTGGGGCGATTCTGCTCCACATTCATTACAAACAAAAAAGGTTTTTGGCTTTGCCATTCTTAAATCTTATTAAATAATCTTAATATTTACTTAATTCTTGAAAAAAACTAAAAACTAATAATAGTGGTATTTAGAGCTTTTTCCAAATCAATTCATGGAATGATATCTTAATATTATGGTATTAAAAATTAATCATGTAAATTTTTAGTCAAGGAGCCTAGAGAAACTTGGAAAGCCATAAAGAAAAAATCTTGGTGGTAGACGACGAAGCCAGCATTCGCCGGATTTTGGAAACACGCCTTTCCATGATTGGCTACGATGTAGTGACCGCTGGCGACGGGGAAGAAGCTTTGGATACTTTTCGCAAAACTGAGCCTGACCTGGTAGTTTTAGATGTAATGATGCCAAAGTTAGACGGCTATGGTGTATGTCAAGAATTACGAAAAGAATCAGATGTCCCCATTATTATGCTAACAGCTTTGGGTGATGTCGCCGATCGCATCACCGGCTTAGAATTGGGTGCTGATGACTATGTAGTTAAACCATTTTCCCCCAAGGAGCTAGAAGCCCGGATTCGCTCGGTGCTGCGGCGAGTAGATAAAAACGGTGCTTCTGGAATTCCCAGTTCTGGGGTAATTCATGTCGCGAATATTAAAATCGATACGAATAAGCGACAAGTCTACAAAGGCGATGAGCGGATTCGATTGACGGGTATGGAGTTCAGCTTGTTAGAGTTGTTAGTCAGTCGCTCTGGAGAAGCTTTTTCTCGTTCGGAAATTTTGCAGGAAGTATGGGGTTATACACCAGAACGCCATGTGGATACCCGCGTAGTAGATGTGCATATATCGCGTTTGCGAGCAAAATTAGAAGACGATCCTAGCAACCCAGAATTGATTCTCACAGCGAGGGGTACTGGTTATCTTTTCCAGCGGATTATTGAACCAGGGGAAGAGTGAGGAGATGAGGTAGGGGGGCAGGGGAGCAGGGGAGCAGGGGGGACAAGGGGGACAAGGGGGACAAGGGGGAATTATTGAACAAGTCTTTTTCTTATCTCCCCCCTCTTCCTTGTCTACCTTGTCTCTTCTCAATGCCCAATGCCCAATGCCCAATGCCCCATGCCCAATGCCCCATGCCCAATGACAAATGACAAATGACAAATGACAAATGACAAATGACTAAACCCGATCCTAATCGAGTTTTGCGGCGTCTACCCATTGTTGTAGGTGGTCTAGGCGCTGTACTTTTATTGATTAACCGTTTATTAACACCGGAATTAACCCAATCTCAATCGCGTGGTGATGTAGTGGGCGTGATTTTGAGTGCGGTGTTAATTTTGACGGGTTTAATTTGGCAGCAAGTTCAGCCGCGATCGCCTGATACTGTAGAACTAATAGGAGAAGAAGGTTTTGTACTCGCAACAGATTTACCCGAAGCCGTAAAAACAGAGCTCGCCTGGGCATCTCATTTATTGTTGACTAATACAGTAACGCGATCGCTCGTGGTTTTTTATCAAGGTAAAGTTTTGTTGCGTCGCGGGATTCTGGGTACTAAATCTGAGGTTGTGCCAGGAGTAATCTTAAAACAGGTACTCGAAAAACAAAAGCCGATTTATTTAGTTGCTCTAAAAATATATCCAGGTAGAGTTGAATTTGATTATTTACCAGAAAATACTCAAGGTGTAATTTGTCAACCTATTGGCAACCAAGGTGCGTTAATTTTGGGCGCGAACGCTCCTCGCAGTTACACCAAACAAGATGAAAACTGGATTGCAGGAATTGCTAATAAATTAGCCGTTACTCTTGACTCGACTTTATCCAACTAAGTGACGTAAAAATTTAGCTTGGTCATGTGGGACAATAACTCGTAATTTGTAATTCCTACTCAAATTAACTTGCTTGTATCTATAGTTAATTACGAATTACGAATTATTAAGTCACCAAGAAGTCAAAAAATTCCAACCTTCCTTTTCTTCTGGTGTCTTTGCTTCTTTTTCTTCTGGTTCTTCCGGGATATTTAAATTTGTCTGTTGAATTAAATTATCATAAGCTCCTGAATCAACCCATTTTAATAATTCGCCAGCCCGCATAACTATCCAAGAAAGCCCAGGCTCTGTATAACTTAATATTTTAGTGACTTTATCCACGCTATCAAAGTTATTGGATGCAAATTCACGGGCTTGGATAAGAAAATCTTCAATTACAGTAGTAGTCAAGTACTCATCTGGTAAACCTGCAAGTTTCATCAGTGTAGTAGTTGCTACGTCAATATCCTGACAAGCAAGCATTGCAGCCCGATCGGCAGTGAATCTAGCCATCATTCGCCAATTATACAAACCTAGTTCCATTCCGCCAGCTACCAAGCCACCGACTCCGAGTGTGGTACTGCTCAACAAATTTTTCAAAGTTGGCATAACAATTGCCATTTGGTGATAAACCATGTGCTGACTTTTGATGCGAGCGACTTCATGTCCGAAAATGTAAAGCAACTCATCTACGCCAAGCCACTCCATTGCATCTAAATTGATACCGACAATGGGTTTTTCTACGCCAACAATGTAGCTTTGAATGTGACCTGTGCCTCGAAATAGATACAATTCAGGAAGTGGAGCAACATCAAGAATTTGGCAGGTTTCTACAAATGCTTGATGTAATTCGGGAAAATTACGGGGCGAAATTCTGATTTCACTACCAAGACTTTGCAGTCTAAGTAGGCGATCGATACCGTATTCGTTAATTTTTTTGAGTAGTAGTGAGACACCGGGCATATTTTGTAAAGAAGCCAAGGCTTTGCGATCGAAGGGGTGCTCGTAGGCTTCCGAACTTAGTCCAGTTAATATTTTTCTCGTCATAGGTTTTGAGCTTTTAAATAGCAGTTTAGAAGCATTAGGCAAACTTGCACTACATTGTACTAGGCATTTTTCGCTATCTTACCCAGATAGAATAAACAGTAGGGGATTACAGATGTGCATTGGTGTCAACTTAACGTGAAAGCCAGCCTAGAACCAGCTTTTAGATATTGTTTCGTTGTCTCGTTTCTAGTCTCCGACTGGGAATGCCGTCCTAGAGGCTCTGCCGCCAGGAGCAGCATTTCGCTGGAAACGGGATTTGAAAAGGCTTCTAGCTTAAGTTGACACCAATAACAGATGTGCGCCCCAATGAGAGAATTTGGAAATTTACAATTAATCTATGCAAATTATTTATTGGCTATTAGTTGCTGTAATGGTTGTGGGTATTATTGGTGCTGTAGTTCCAGCCATTCCCGGTAGCAGCTTAATTTTAATTGCAATTATTGTCTGGGGCATCGTTAGTAGTTCTTTTGCAGTTATCAAGATTCCACTAATTGTGACAATTATAGTTTTACTGCTCAGTGTCGGAGTAGATTTTTTAGCTAGCTATGTAGGAGCAAAACAAGCTGGAGCTAGCAAGTGGGGGCAAATTGGCGCAATTGTTGGTTTGGTGGTAGGATTTTTGGGATTATTGCCAACTTTACCTTTTGGGGGGCCATTATTAGGAATTTTACTAGGCCCGCTTTTGGGAGCAATTATTGGTGAGTACCTTTACCGACGTGAATTTGGGTTAGCGGTTAAAGCAGGTATAGGAATTGTAGTTGGGTCTTTGGTTGGAAATTTGATTCAAGGATTGTTAGCGATCGCCGCAGTTGTAGTTTTTGTTATCACAACCTGGCCACAGGTATATGGCTCTTAGCATTTAAAAAATCTGACAGATTTGAGAACAGAGATAATAGCTAGCAACTAGCTATTTGTTACAAATATTCAAAAAGACTATCTATAGTAAACAAATACAGCGGTTCCTCCCATTTATTCTATGAGAGGAACCGTTTCACTAAATATTTAGTAACTAGAAAGATTATAGATACACTTCATACTCCATTTATCTAAAATAGAGTTTAGCTGCTGAGAGTGTTTTTATATACTATTAGAAGTATATTTACGCAAACAATTTTTCTTGAAGTTGGAGCTATTGCCAATAATTTCAACCCTAGAGAGTAAGAGATATACGAAGCGCAGATATGTAAGAAATTAAAATTTTATGAAGACTATTTGTTAATTGAAGATGTGATGAAGACCACTCAGTAAATATTGCAGGTTCTAAGTCTATGTGATTTTATGGAGATAAGAAATACATCACGCAAGTTTCGCTTTCACTGACAGTATTTTAAATAGATTACTGATAGTAAAGGTCAAGCAATCAATTTCTCTGTTCCAGGTTATTATTAGGACTCTCAAACACTCATGATTAATTTTAAATCTAAATTACTAAACGCTACTTTAGCTGCTAGTTTTGCAATCCCCTTGGCTACTGCTGGGGTGTTTACATCTGCTGGTTCAGCTCAAGCTGTAACCTTGAACGGAAGTATTGGTCTTACTGGTACATCTATCGTTCCTAATGATGGAGTCAATCCAGTTAATACTAGTATCAAATTTGTCGATATTGATGGTATTGATACTGATGGTGATTTTGCCGCCTTCTCACCAAGCCTATCAGGCACAGGTATTACCATTAACACTCTAAATTTAACCAAGATAGCTAATGTATCAAGCACAACAGCTACATATTCTACAGGCGTTTACACCCCGTTCATTAATTTCGGTTCGCGAACCTTGGGTAGTACTACTGCGCTTCTGACCTTTGATCTAGATGATTCTGTAGTTACCAGAACTCGGAAATCGGCTACCAACATTAATGACGTAATATTGGATGGGATTACGGGGAAATTTAATTTCAATGGAAAAACTATTGGGATTGGCAATTTGGGTGCTTCTCTTAATGGAAAAACAAGCGAGTACCACTTAACTCTCGAAGCAGTTAGCGTTCCTGAACCAACCACAATGCTAGGTTTAGGTTTAGTTGGTGCTGGCATGGTTATGTCTCGACGCCGCAAAAGTGCCATTCAATAGTCCTATCCTAAATATAAAAAAGTTACCTTTAATTGCTAAAAGTAACTCTAATTAATCTATTCGATCTGGCTGGAATGCAAATTCTCCCAACCAGGTCGAATTTTTTATACTGTCAGATAAATCTATATGAATGGTGAATTTTCTTAACCTTATACCAATTCAATTAATGATTGCAACACATTCTTGGGTAAAGACGCGATTCATCGCGTCTCTACAAATAGTCTATTTGTCGCATTCTTTTTTCAAATTGGTATTAGATAGACTTAAACTGACTGCAAAGATTGTTTAGCTTCGCTTGCGATCGCATCTACTTCATCATTAGCCAAAGTTTCTAATATAGATTTGGCTTCTGGATTACCCAAACGAGCCAAGGCTTGTACAAGTCTGTAACGAATTTGCCAATCTGGATTGGTAGCATAGGGAGCCAACAGAGGAACTGCTTGTACATCTCCCAAGTCACCCAAAGAACTAATAGCAGCAGTTTGGACTAATTCGTTTTCTGATGAGAGTGCCTCTTTAAGTAGTTCAAAGGCTCGCGGATCGCCCAACTCTCCTAATGTAGCAATAATACTGAATTGTATTAGCCATTCACCGGTTGTATGATAAAGCTGCTGTAAATCTTCAAAAGCTTCACGTAACTTTAGAGCGCCCAAACAGTCTGCTGCTGCTGCTTGTACATCTACTTCGGAGTCATGAAGTAAGCGATCGCGCAAGATATCCAAGGATAACTGTAAATCTTGGGTTCCAAGTGTATCCATTTGACTCACTGCTGAGTAACGAACACGGGAATTGCGATCGCCAATAGCACTTTGAATTAATTCAAAGCCAACCGCAGGTTCCAATTCGCGGATTTGATTTACAGCACGTAAGCGATCGCCTAAATCCTCAGAACTGAGCAATTGCTTAACAGACTCCGGAGTAATACTCATTTAGTTATCCTTGATTTTCAAATGTATAAAAAAGACAGACGCGATTAATCGCGTCTCTACTTTTGACTAATCTTGACTAGCAGCCATAGCTCGAATAACATCACCACGAGTCAGGATACCAATTACTTGACCTGTACTATCAAGTACTGGCAAGCGGTGAACGCTGCGATCGTGCATGATTGTAGCTGCTTCTTTTAAAGTTTTATCAGGGGAAATAGCGATCGGGTTTTTACTCATCACCTCCCCGACGGTTTGCCCTAAAGCCTTATGCAAATCACGGTCATACGTAGCAGGATTTTTTAAATAGATAACACTATCAAGAAACATAATGTACGCAGGTGGAGTAACACCAGTTTCTTGCCACATCAAATCAGTTTCCGAGATAATGCCTACCAATTTACCGAGATCGTCCACAACAGGTAGTCCGCTGATATGGCGTTCTGCGAGAATTTGGATAGCTTCCTTGAGTGGAGTTTCCTCCCGGACAACAATAGGATCGCGGCTCATCACATCGGCAACGGTTTTAGGCATTTATTTGCTGACACCTTAAATCAAAGTCCCTGCGCCTATTGTAGAAAATTGCGGGACTCAACCTGATGCAATTAATAGATTGTTACGGGATTAGTCATTGGTGATTGGACATGGTTATTCTCATTGTCCCTTTGTCTCCCCCTGCTCGCTCTGCTTCTTTGCTAGTCCTCAGTCACTTTTAATGCAGCAATAATTTGAGTATTTGCTTTCGGAAAAGTAAAATGCTCCAGTTCTTCCAAAGTTACCCAGCGAATTTCATCGGATTCTAAAGGTTGGGGCATACCTGTAAGATGGCGGCAGTGATGTACTGTGAGGGTAACGCGCAAGTTTGTATAACTGTGGTCAATAGTAATCAGATGCTCTCCCACTTCAATTACTATTCCCAGTTCTTCGGAAATTTCCCGTTGAATACATTCTTGGATGGTTTCACCAGGCTCTATTTTACCACCAGGAAATTCCCACAAACCACCCATCGCTCCTTCTGGACGACGGCGGTCAATCAAAATTTGCTTTTGGTCATTCCAAATTACTGCAACACCAATGATTTTATGGGGTGGGAAAGAACTGGTTTCATTCATAATTGAATGGGGAGTAGAGAGTAGAGAAAGAATTCCTGAATTTTGATTCTTGACTAATAACAAAACTCGGCAGACTACTTGTAACTCTGCCGAGTTTAGATTTATTGCAAAAGTCATTTAGCACTGTTCGTTTATCCACAAATGTGCATTAATCATCTACAAATACACCTCTAATATCGTGTCTGGTTAAAAACTTCTTATTAAGACCGCAAAGGCCTAGAGGAAAGGAATTTTCCGGTATTCTGCATAGATTCGGGAGTTATACCTAACTAGCCTGACATCAATAATTGATTGAATCAACACAAAATTACAGGAGTTCACAGAGAAGCGGAATCAAAAACTCCGCGTTCCTCTGCGTTTAAATTTCAACCTGAATTCGTCACTATTTTGGATATTTTAAAAAACTTAACTGATGTATAATCGTAAATTAGCGGTAAAGATTTCGCAGAGACTTATTTTCAACTCGTATCGCTGTAACTATAACTAGCTATCAGTTCAACACTATTGATTGAATTTCCCAAATTTTACATTTCTAGTCAATTTCGCTGTTGTCGGTATCAGATCCTTGTAAGGCCATTTCAAAATTCATTCTCTGTTCGGCGTTACGTAAGAAATAACCACTAATCATCGCAGAAGCAAGAAGCCTACCTAGATTTTCCCGATTTGTGGTGACAGTAACACCAAAGTGTTCTGAAGGTAGATTACCTAATAGTCCTGTAATATTTCGTTCCATCACCTGAAAGACTTCGGCAGACGTGGGTTTGGATAGCTGGGTAACTGTCTCTGGACTCAAGGATTTAACGTACTGCCATAGTAAATCGTTAATTTCTGCTTCGCTATTAAAAAATTCTGAGACACGATTGGATGGGTTACTCATTTTTTAGCTCCTTAACTACCACTATTAGCTGCGGTGCTTGTGATTTGAATATTAAATGTTTGTTTTGGATTTGACTTAGTTATTTTGTCTTCCTGTCAACTAATGTAACAGCCTAGCGTAAGAGTGGAAGTAGGTGTAACCGTACCAAAGTCAGCGTATTTTCTCACCAATTGGTCAGTAGTCATTGGTCTTTAGTCCTTTGTTAACAACTAATGACAAATGACTAATGACAAATGACTAACTTGCCAAATATTCATCCATGTTGGCTTTAGACTTGCGAAGTTTGCTTAAGGCTTCCCGTTCAATTTGTCGGACTCGTTCTCTACTGATGTTCAATATTTCACCAATTCTAGCCAGAGTCAGAGCTTGCCCATCAGTTAAGCCAAAACGCAGTGTGATTACTTCCCTCTGTTGTGGCGTGAGATCGCCCATCAAGCGATCTAAGTCATAAGATAGGGAAGATTGCATAACAAACTCTTCGGGAGAAGCGCCTGGATCTTCCAGCATTTCTCCAAGTTCGGTGTCGTAGTTATCACCCAGCCGCAAATCCAAGGAAAGAGGCAAACGCGCCTTTTCTAAATACTCTCGCACTTGTTTGGGCGTCAATTCTAATTCTTGAGCTAGCTCCCCAGCCGTAGGAGCGCGTCCCAACTTTTGAGACAATTGGCGCTGTGCCTTTTTAATCTTATTTAATTTTTCGGTGATATGGATCGGCAACCGAATGGTACGAGCTTTTTCGGCTATAGCACGAGTAATAGCTTGCCGAATCCACCAATAGGCATAAGTAGAAAATCTGTACCCTTTGGTGGGGTCAAACTTTTCTACGCCCCGTTGCATACCAATACTACCTTCTTGGATCAAGTCCAGTAAATCGACGTTGCGCTTGATGTATTTTTTGGCAACGGAGACTACCAGCCGCAAATTGGCTTCTACCATCTTGCGCTTGGCAATTTCACCATCTGCGATCGCTTCGTTCAACTCTGCTGGTTCTAGGTTTGTTGCTTTGGCCCACTCTTCTAGAGTCGGTTGATAACCTAGCTGGGTGGCAAGAGATTCCCTTGATTCGTGCAAAGCGCAGGAACGTTGCACTTGTTTACCATAGAAAATCTCTTCCTCGTGGGTTAAAAGTGGCACACGGCCAATCTCACGCAGGTAAGTCCGCACGAGGTCTGTGGCTGTCTGAGCGGTCTTCATGGCGCTACTCTTTGGTAATGATGGGGTTGGCGGTAGGGTCATTAAGGGATAGATGCTTTCTTTAGCTTTCTTTATTTATTAAGGTTCTACCCAGTCAGACTGGGAACCCGTACTATGGTTTGCAACTTACGCGCCTGAGAAAGTCGTCGTCGGCTGCTCATAATAATCAAATTTAGGCTTCTTAACTGCTAAAACTACAGTTATTTTCTATTTTTCACAAGTATCTACAGTTAGATAAAAGGTTGCTTTTTAAACATTTTTTATGAAAGTCCTATTAACAATTGTAACATTTCTGAGAATATTTTGGCTAGATGGCGACATGAAATTTCCTGGTTTTTCCAGTTCATTGAATGTTGGTCTCTATCTGAAGGTTGACTAAAAGTCAATTTAAGAAACGATCTGATTCAAATAATTTTCCTCATATTTGTTAAAGTATCTCAATGAGAACTATATTCATTCTCTTCTAACAATTGTTTAATTTTTCTGGCAATTGGGAATTGTAAATCGGGAATTGGGCATGGGGCATGGGGCATTGGGTGTAGTTATTCCCCTTGTCTCCCCTGCTCCCCTGCTCCCGTTCGGCTACGCTCACGGCAAGTCTGCTTCCTGCTCTTTTACTTCCCTGCTTTCCTACTCCCTAAAGAGGGCAGTACTCTTGGATAGTTTTTACATCCAAAGTCGTATTTTGTAAGGAACGGATAGCGGCGACAGTAGCTTTTGCACCAGCGATGGTAGTAATGATGGGTATTTTGTAAGCTAAGGCTGTGCGGCGGATTAACCTAGCATCAGTCTGGGCTTCTTCCCCTGATGGTGTGTTGATAATAAGTTGGATTTTCTGGTTTTTGATCGCATCTAGGACGTGGGGACGACCTTCATGGAGTTTTAAGACTAATTCAATATTTAACCCCTGCTCCAGAAGAACTCGGCGTGTACCAAGGGTAGCCATCACTGTAAAGCCCAAATCGATAAATTCCTTGACCACACCACTTGCAGCAGCTTTATCGCGATCGCTCATTGATACAAATACAGTTCCCGTTAGCGGTAAACGCTCCCCAGCACCCATCTCCGCTTTGGCAAAGGCACGGCCAAAGTCACTGTCAATCCCCATCACCTCACCAGTGGATCTCATTTCTGGGCCCAATATTGTATCAGTTCCTGGGAATTTATTAAAGGGTAATACAGCTTCTTTTACAGCAATATGTATGGGAATGACTTCCTCTGTAAAATTTAGCTCCTCTAAGGTTTTACCCGACATAATTAAGGATGCTAGTTTCGCTAGCTGTACGCCCGTAGCTTTAGATACAAATGGCACTGTGCGAGAAGCGCGGGGATTGGCTTCTAAAATGTAAACTTGGGGAGAATAGCTGCTTGCACCGACAACGGCAAATTGAATATTCATCAACCCTACGACTGACAATGCTTGTGCTAGCTGTATCGTCCAAGTACGAATCTGATTGAGAACTGCTGGTGATAGGGAAATGGAAGGTAAGGAACAAGCAGAATCTCCTGAGTGAATCCCTGCTTGCTCAATGTGTTCCATAATACCACCAATTACCACTCTTCCTGTATGGTCGGCGATCGCATCGACATCGACTTCAATCGCGTTTTCCAAAAACTTATCAATTAAAATCGGATGTTCTGGTTCTACGAGTACCGCAAAGGTCATGTAGCGTTCCAACTCAGAATCGGAATAAACGATTTCCATCGCCCGTCCCCCCAACACATAGCTGGGACGCACCACCACTGGATAGCCAATACGTTTGGCGACAATCAGCGCATCTTCGTAACTCCGCGCAATACCATTAGGTGGTTGGGAAATATTCAACTGTTGGAGAATCTTTTCAAACCGCTCCCGGTTTTCTGCCATGTCGATGGAATCTGGCGATGTCCCCCAAATTTTAGTGAGCAGTCCTGATGCGTCATTGTTAAGAAACTCTTGTAAAGGAATAGCCAACTTTAGCGGCGTTTGTCCGCCAAACTGGACAATTACCCCGACTGGATTTTCAGTTTCGATGATGTTAAGAACATCTTCTTTTGTTAACGGCTCAAAGTAAAGGCGATCGCTGGTATCGTAGTCTGTCGAAACTGTCTCTGGGTTAGAGTTGACCATAATTGTCTCATACCCCGCATCCTTCAAAGCATAGGCGGCGTGACAACAACAATAGTCAAACTCAATTCCTTGTCCAATGCGGTTGGGGCCACCACCCAAAATCAACACTTTTGGCTTGGTTACAGGCAAAACCTCTGTTTCTTCTTCGTAGGTAGAATAGTAGTAGGGAGTAAACGCTTCAAACTCAGCAGCGCAGGTATCCACTGTTTTGTAAACTGGGATGATTCCTAGTTGTTTGCGGTAGGCGCGAACTTCATCTTCGGTGGTTTTGGTGGCATAGGCAATTTGGCGATCGCTATATCCATCCCGCTTCACTTCATAAAGTTGCTCTTTTGTCAATTGCTGCAAAGGTGTCCGCTTGAGGAATTTCTCGACATCTAGCAATTGCTGAAATTTATCTAGGAACCAGGGGTCAATACCAGTGAGTTCGTAGATTTCCTCAGCACTAATCCCTAGTTGCAAGGCATGGCGCACGGAGAAAATGCGATCGGGGTTAGGTGTTCGCAGTTGGGCGCGAATTTGTTCGCCACTGGGTAATTTTTCGGCTCCATCGCAACCCCAACCAGCGCGTCCGGTTTCGAGCGATCGCAGTGCCTTTTGGAAGGATTCATTGAATGTGCGCCCAATTGCCATTGCTTCCCCAACTGATTTCATTTGGGTTGTCAGCACTGCGTCAGAACCGGGGAACTTTTCAAAGGCAAAGCGGGGAATTTTTGTCACCACATAGTCAATTGTCGGCTCAAAGGACGCGGGAGTTTTCTTGGTGATGTCATTTTTAATTTCATCCAAGGTGTAACCCACAGCCAATTTTGCGGCCATTTTGGCGATCGGGAAACCCGTGGCTTTGGAAGATAAAGCCGAACTGCGGGAAACGCGCGGGTTCATCTCAATTACAACCACATCGCCATTAACTGGATTGATGGCAAACTGAATATTAGAACCGCCAGTTTCCACACCGATCTCGCGGATGATTTTAATTGCCATATCCCGCAGCCTTTGATATTCTTTATCAGTAAGGGTTTGCGCGGGAGCGACGGTAATAGAGTCTCCGGTGTGGATGCCCATAGGGTCAAGGTTCTCGATGGAGCAGATAATCACCACGTTATCTGCCAAGTCACGCATCACTTCGAGTTCATATTCTTTCCAGCCGAGTAAAGACTGGTCAATGAGAATTTGCGAAACAGGGCTGGCATCTATACCTACCTGTGCCATTTCTTCAAATTCTTCTTGGTTGTAGGCAATGCCGCCGCCACTTCCACCCATTGTGAAAGCTGGACGAATAATTAGGGGATAACTACCAATTTGACGGGCAACAGCTTTGGCTTCTTCTAAAGATTCGGCTGTGCCACTGGGACATACGGCTACCCCAATCCTTGCCATTGCTTCACCAAAAAGTTTCCGATCTTCAGCTTTTTCGATCGCTGGGAGTTTAGCGCCGATTAACTCAACGCCGTACTTTTCCAACACTCCATTTTTGGCTAAAGCAACGGCGATGTTGAGGGCGGTTTGTCCTCCCATCGTTGGTAGGAGAGCATCGGGGCGTTCTTTTTCGATGACTTTTTCGACCAATTCCGGTGTCAACGGCTCAATGTAAGTGCGATCGGCCGTTTCCGGGTCGGTCATAATCGTTGCAGGGTTGGAGTTGACCAAAACCACTTCATAGCCTTCTTCTCGGAGCGCTTTGCAGGCTTGAGTGCCAGAGTAGTCAAACTCACAGGCTTGTCCGATCACAATTGGACCAGAACCTAACAGTAGAATCTTCTGGAGGTCGTCACGGCGGGGCATAGTCGTTGCCTTGGAATACGAGAATAGAAATCCTGATCATTTTAAGGGTCTTTACCCCCTATGGTGCTTTTTATTATTAAGTTTTCTAAGTTTGATGACAGGAAGGAGTGGGGGAGCAGGGGAGCAGGGGAGCAGGGGAGACAAGGGGACAAGGGGACAAGGGGACAAGGGGGAATTATTGAACAAGTCTTTTCCTTTTTTCTTGTCTACCTTGTCTCTTCCCCATGCCCAATGCCCAATGCCCAATGCCCAATGCCCAATGCCCAATGATTATTTTGTATTTTTAATTTTATTTAATTATGATGCTCAAATTTCTAAAGCTTTTGCGAATCTTTATTATTTAATCTGATGAAACTTGCAATAAATGATCATTTATTTTGGTGTATATCTGTCTGCTTATTTATATACAAAGAGATTATTTAAATAAAAATTTATTTTAACTAGCTAATTGCTAAATATTTTCAACATTAAATATTATATAAATATGTTTACTTAAATTAAAAATGGCAGAGAAATGGGGATACCATTCTCTGCCATTTTTTATATTATTTTAATAGTTGGTGCTACCAACTTTTTTTCAGTCTAGGTAGACAAATCTAGATTATGAGAATTTTAGCTTTGAGCTGCTTGGACAAACCCTAAAGTTAAGCTGTCTTTGGCGAGGAAGTGAGATAAATGATACGCACGTTCCTCAGTTTTCAACAAAATCTTTTCGTACAGATAGCGCGTACCTCGATCGCCTAAACTCTCTGCCTGAGCAGCTTGGCGACGAATTACGCCAATGATTGCTTGTTCGGCAGCTAGATCGTTTTCCACCATTTGGCGAGAGGAATATACGCCTTCAGATTCTTGCTCAAAACAGGTTAATTCTGCTAATTTACTGAAGGTAGCTACTGGCACACCACCCAGTCCATCTAAACGTTCTCCAATTTCATGAACGTGGTCTTGTACTTGGTTGTAGCTTTCGTTAAAAAACTCATGCAGAGAGTAAAATTCTGAGCCTTCAACTACAAAATGATGCTTTTGGTACTGCAAGTACAGTGCCTGGAAACTAGCTAATACAACGTTAAATCCTTCTGTTACTGGAGCAGTTACACTGCGATCCAGTAACACAGGATTGTCATATACATGACCAAAATTCCGTAACAAAGTTTGCGTTTCAGACATTGTTCTCCTCGCTATTTAGCAATTATAGATTTTAACTGCTTATTCTTTACATATTAACATTTTCACAATAATAGCAAGCCAATTTGCCATCACAATATTTTGTATTTTTGTTTACTAAAAGTCTTAAGTTTATTGTTTGCTAGATTATGGCACGCTCATCAAGTTGTGTATATTTCTCATTACTGTTGACATGAAAATTTAAGTGTGCATCCATCCCGAAGGGAGGAGGGGAGATGGAGGAGTAAATGCCTCCTTGGCTTAATATTCCTCGTCATCCCCCTCATCTCCCTCATTGGGGGATTGCAAGAATTATATTTTTTTTCCAAAATTAATGAGAATTGTTTGCACTTAAGGTATGCTGGTTTTAAGAGGCTAGACTACTAAGATTTTCAAAAAGCAGGAAGTTAAATGGCCGTAGTTACTACAAGTTTGTTGCACTTTGAGGGCAATTCTCTTGAAATCGTATAGTTCTGAAATAGAAATAAACCACCTTGTAGAGGTGAATTGGGTAGACCGCTGGCAAGTCTATCAACGCTTAGAGGAGTTAGACATTCCCTGTAGTTGTGCGACTAACCAGCCATTAAAAGTTGAAATTAGCAATCTGACTGCGGCTGTTCAACTTTGGAGTGTAGTACGGCGATTTACAGCCTCTCGTCAAGACCAAATTTGGACTCTTGAGTGTTGCTGGAAAAGTCGCTATCAACAGTTCTAATTTTTTGCTACTGCTGAGAATATCTCGCTTGACAGCTTGTTTTAGTAAAAAGGAGGTTAAAAAATGGGTGCATCTCACAATATGGAAGTATCAAAATTTTGCCTTGAGGGCAGATTTATAGATTTTGTTATTAAAGACGGCTATAAGCTAAAAGGTTTACTGCTAAGTACTCATGAGGGTGAATGCTACGTTAAACTCGCTAAACACTTACGGGCTGCTTTTGATTTGCGGCTACCAGCAGGTACTTGGCTACAAGTTGTTGGTTATAGAGAATACGATATAAAAAAAGACAAAGTTACACTCAAAGCTGAACGTGTGATGGCGGCGCGTTCTGAAACAGCAACAATTCAAACGATCGCACCAGTCCAAGAACCCCCATCGATTGATAATGTTAAGGTAAAGCCAGCTAAGGCTAAAGCCACTATTTTGGTGTGTCAAAAGTCTGATTGTATGAAACGCGGTGGTAAAGGAGTTTGTCAGGCGTTGGAGGCAGCTTTAAGCGATCGCGGTTTAGAAGACCAAGTTACAATCAAAGGCACTGGTTGTATGAAGAACTGTAAAGCCGGGCCGAATTTAGTAATGCCAGATAAAACCCGCCATAGTCGAATTCAAGCTGCACAGGTTCCAGCGTTAATGGATAAGCATTTTGGTGACAAGAGTTTATCAGCGCAGCCTGAGAATTTAAGGGAAGTAGTGATATCTAATGGCAAGCTTTGGGGAAAAAATTCATAAAATCTTGACATTTCGATGAAAAAGCTTAATAATATCTTCTCAAGTGTGTTCCGTTAAGACTCGGCTGTAAAGCCCGCTAGAAGTTTGTAATAAAATCAAAAAACTGGCTTTAATTAAGGCCAGTTTTTTGAATGAAAAGGATTTTTCTTAAGCAATTTTTAATTGGGATGGTTCGATAATTTAAAAAGATTCAAGGGAATGTGATTGATTGGTGAGTACGTAGACGCACTGAGGCTTGTTGTTAGACATCGCTTACAGTGGAAGCGTCAATCATCAATGACTTAAAAACAAATGCCACACACCCCGCAGTGGATATACATCGTTTTTTGGACATTTTCTACGATAGTCATGATTTTTGGATTTGAGTGGATTTAAACAAATCGCGTTTTTAGCTGGCTGATACCATTTTGAATTTTAAATTTTGGATTGTGTCTCTTAATGTGAAGCAAGCTATGCGTAGTGTCTCATTTAATACAGAATTACATTGAGCGATCGCCACACTTTCTCATAAGAAAGGAAAATTCGCTTAACATTTTTATGTAATTGCGTTCAGCCGCCAGTCTCTCGAATGCAAGTAGGCTGAGATATTGCGCTTACCCGTTGCTGTGCCAGAGGTTGAAATCCCAGGCTCATAATGCAAGTCCACTCAAATGGACTTGCATTATGAGAGAGGAAATTGATTAGCAGTTTCTTGTTGAGACTTGTGGGTTTTCTGGAGAGTAGGTTGCAAATTACATGACTTAGTTAGACAAAATAGCAACAACTGTCGGATGGATGTAGCTTGCAGATGGTCAGGGAAGACAATTAAAAAGTCATTTAGGTCTTGGATAGCTTTACCAATAGATTCTGAGGAAGCACCTTTTGATAAGGCATAGCGATATAAATCGTTTGCTTGTTGAGTGTATTGAGCAGCCAAATAGTAAAGGGCTAAATTAAAGGTATTACGCCAGTCTTTAGCATCTTCTTTGCAATGCTCTGTAGCCAGCTTGATGGCAGGTACTAAGATAGTTTGTGCTTTGCGTGGTTGGTTAAGGGCTAAGTAGACTAAAGCACGATTATACCTAGCATCTTCATAACGTTTTTCCTCATAAGCTTTTAACCCATTTGCTAATTGCTTACCCCAATACTGAACTTCAGCAGAATCCCCATCTTTACCAGCCTGGAACATTGTTTTTGCATATTGTTGGGCAAAAGTGGGTTGATTTTTGAGGATAGCAAGAAATTCATTCAGAGCTACTAGTAAATTCCTTTGCGGTGACTGACATAATTTATGGTACAAAACATTTAAAGTGTGACTTTGCCAGCTAGGATCGCGCTGTTTGTTATCTTCATCCAATTGCAAATCGTTCCGCAGGCTGTCATAATATTGAGCCAACTTACCATGTATGTCAGCCCAACCTTGCGGCGATGAAAGGCGTTTGTGGCATAACATTTGGGTTTTGACGACATCATGATAAACCCAGCCGTTGCTACGTTCGTTGATAAAAGATGTTTCTTTCAACCAAGAAAATAGCTCATCAGCTTCTTCTTCCGTTCTTAATTTGGCTATAACATCCCGGTTCAAGCACCGAGGAATGGCAGCATCAAGCACCACTTGTCGCCGTTTGGGATCGTCAATCCATTTTAAAAAGTTTTTTACAGCACTACTGCTAGGCTCAATTACCTGGTTGGGGTGATTGGGATGAGCATCTGCTAACATTTCTATTAGCAGGGGTAAGTTTCCAGAAGCGTTTAAAATCACTTCAACAATGCGATTATCTGTAATGCCTTTGTGAATTAGGTATTGTTTGGCTTCTTCTTCTGTAAACGGTTCTAGAGGCAAACGAACTATTAATCCTTCGTAGGATGCCCAGTCATTTTTATCTAATTCTTGCCGACTGGCAACGATCATTAATATATTGGCAGAGACTTTACCGTGCTGGTTCTCAAAAATTTCCCGTAGCCAGTTCTCTAGGAATTCTCCGGTGCGTTCTGAGGTATCGAAAAACAGGACAACAGGAGTTTTATCAGCAATTTTAGAAATATCTTGCAAAAATAGCGGGGTCAGAACTTCTTTAGGTTCTTTAACTAAATGTACCTCATCTTTATTTGTGATTTTCTTTGCAACATAAGACGCCCATTCGCCGGCTTGGGTGGCCAAAGCATTCTCATCTACAAAGTCAAATACAGCACCGCCAACTGGAACTCGACGCGCCAGATGCACACCAGTTTTTACCATAGTTTTCCCAACAAAAGCGGAAAAACCTTGAGGAGCTTCTGGATCTGTTTCTAATTCTTGGCACTTTTGGCAGTAAACTTTGTAGCGATCGCTAAACTGCGTTAGCTTGTAACCTTGCTGTTCTAACTCTTCAGCTATACGACCCATAACCTCTGGTATAGTTTTTTCAACTTCATCGATGTAAGCCGAAATCATTTTTGCTTCGTCAGCAATTTTCCGAAACTGCCGCAGCAAGGTAGTTTTACCAACTCCGCCTTGACCAGAAACGTTAAACAGAAAACAATGGCGATTGTCTTCTACTGGTAATGCTAAATTTTGGCGAAATCGGTTTATTTGGTCTTCACGACCGACAAAATTTGATTGTTGACGTTGCTTAACAATATCTTGTAAACTCTTGGGCTTGTCTTGGGTATTCATAACAAGATTTAATTTTGAGGCGTTAATGTCTATAAACAGAACTACCAAATATACAAAATGTATTTCGGAATTTACTAAACTTTTTCGAGATAGTTTTTATGCGTTGACCTTCTGAGGCTCGATGTTGACCTTCTGAGGCTCGACTTTGACCTTCTGAGGCTCAACGTTGACCTTCTGAGGCTCGACTTTGACCTTCTGAGGCTCAACTTTGACCTTCTGAGGCTCAATGTTGACCTTCTGAGGCTCGACTTTGACCTTCTGAGGCTCGACTTTGACCTTCTGAGGCTCAACGTTGACCTTCTGAGGCTCAAAAATGCCTTGGCGATTAGAAATCGCGGCTATACAGACAAAACCCGCACTTCGGCACCTTTCGGCTTCGCTCAAGGCAAGAAGCTCAGTGACCACCTGCGCGGGTTTCAAAAATCTTTGGAAACAAAATGCAAAAACGGCATAACATTGTTATGCATAACAATGTTATGCCTACGCTTTGTCATGAGCAAGGCAATGTAGTAGTAGCGTAGGCGTAGCCCGCACTTCGACAAAGCTCAGTGACCACCGCAGGCATCGCTTAATATTTGTATGCATTTGGGTTTAGCGAGAGCATGTCATGAGCAACCTGAGCATCCAGCTTCCTGACTCTTTGTACAAAAGTTTGCAGGAACTTGCCAAACAAGACGGGATTTCTATCGATCAGTTTGTGGCGACAGCAGCTGCGGAAAAAATCGCTGCACTAACAACTGAAATTTATCTAGGGGAGTTAGCAAAGCGAGGCAGTCGAGAAAAATACGACGCAGTTTTAGCGAAAGTACCAGATATTGAACCGGAATCTTACGATCGCTTACCCACAGGCTAACAATGCAATGCAGGGGATGTGTAGAGTCCTCAACCTCAGTGTTAAGTTCATTTGATTATTCAGGTATAACCAACGTCAGAAAATCTTTGGCACTAACAATTGCAATACCTTGATAACTGCCCAGAGGTAACAAATGCCGCTTGTCGCCCGTGACAATATGAGTTGCATTCCCAACAACGGCGCATTCTAGTACCATGTTATCGTTTGGGTCAGTAGTGAGAAAATTTAAAGTGTTGGCAATTGTGATTAATCGTAGAAAAGTAAGCAAATCAGCTATTGTCTCAATTACTTGAATAGGCGTAAATTTCAACTTCTGTTCTAACTTTTCGGTTAGTTCATCAAGTATTTCTGGACAAATTAAACCTTTTACCCGGCCTTGGCGTGCCAAATCAATACAGTGATAAGGACTACCTTTTCAGCCAATAGCAGATAGCAAAACATTTGTATCAAACACTACTATTGGTCGCACTCTCTGTCCTCATGCACTAAGTCATCTATAAATGACTCACGTTGATCTTCTGACATACTATCCCAATCTAAACCACGTTCAGCACACAAGTTCCGTAATTGGGTTTGGGCATACTCCATATGAGAATTTCGCTCTTGCTCACTTTCCTGTGCTAGGGCTAATAATACTACTCGTTTACTTTCTGGAGGTAGCTGCTTGACTAATTCAATTACTTGTTCATCGCTCAGTGTCAGCTTTGGCATGGTTGTTACCGGAAAACTGGATTAGTTTTTCTCAATTCTTATTTCAGCGTATCAAGAGATTTGACTTGCGATCGCCTACAATTTGTCATGAGCAAGGCAAAGTAGTAGAAGCGATCGCTTAATATTTGTATGCAATTGGGTTGAGTGCTGGTTCGGTGGGGTGCGTTAGCAGAGTAAAGTATCAAAAGTATCTAGAATGATGCATTAAGAATATAATGCACTCAACAAATTCTTAATGTTTGTAGGTTACTCATCGGAGTCTGAATCTGAATCCTCATTCAAGTCTGTTAAATTTTCGTCCTCAAGATTTGCCCCTTCAAGCTTCGCCCCTTCAAGATTTGCCCCTTCAAGATTCGCCCTTTCAAGAATCGCCCGTTGAAGATTCGCCCGTTGTCGCTACTATTTGCTTGCACTACCAGTTCACGTCCGCCGATTAATACTTGTAAGCAAATTTCACGCCCATTAAATCGCTCTACTTTTCTTTGCACTTCACGCACAAATTGTTGAGCAATCTCAGTGGCAATTTTACCCTGCATAGCAAGCTCATCTAAACCATCGAAGATAATCAGTAAGCGTGAATCAGCTTTATCTTTATCTAGGGGATTATGTCTGAGAAAGCCGTAGTCTCGCACAAACTTACCAACTGCATCAACTAAGTCATCCAAGGGAGCAAAAAGATGCAAAGGGATAAATAAAACTGGAATTTTCCCTTTTTCTGCTTGGTTAGCTGCAAAGATTTTGGCAAAGGAAGATTTACCACTTCCTGGGCCACCACTAATCACTCTAATGGCATCATTGCGATCGCCTTTTTCTAACCAAGCTTCTAGTTCAGTTTCTAAATCAAGAACAATTCGCTGATATTTCTCATCTTCTCTCACCCGGCGTGCAAATTCTTCTTCTTTTTCACCCGCAACTTTCTGCTTATAGTAGGCGTGTAAAGGAACATAAACCTGTTTTAAACCAAAAGCTTCTAAAAGCATCGGTTCTTCAACCTGTTTTTGTAGCCAAGCTAAATAACGCTGCCATGACTGTTCCCGTTCATTGGCTTGAGTAAAGGGGGTATTCAGTTCTTCTTTTAAACAAGCATATTTTTCTGGATGTTTTGCCCACTCTTCATGTAAAGCAAACACAAAATACGTAGGAAGACGATGACTAATTGTTAGTGCCTGTGCCTGATTGACGCTAAAGTATTTTAACCAGTCGGCAAAAGCAGTTTTAATCGCTTCCAGAATCGGCAAATCTTTGGGACGGCGAAAAAAATCTTGGTCAATACGCAATTCTATACTTTCTAGGGAATGGTTGAGGCGATCGCACAATAGCTCAAGATCGCTTTGGTTTGGTTTTTCAAACAGTAACTCTTGATTTCCTTTTATCAAACTAACTATTGCTTCTACCAAAGAACGGTAAATTAGTAACCAAGCAACTTCCTCTGGTGCTGACCCTAAACCTAGTGCTGATGTAGCTTCCACAGCATCTTTGGCTACCTCTCCCCACTGACCTAAGACCCCATTTATTACACCTTTTCCTAGTGATTTGAATAGTTCTTTAAAGTCAGCGTTAATGGGTTTATTCCATAATGCAACAGGTTTGCTGACTGAAAATCCAGAGGTATTGCTCATAACTGTTGTATGACGCTGGTAGATGTACTGAGTTAATATATTTCAACAAGGTTTGATCGGATTCTTACTGAAAACCAGCAGTAAATTTAATAATTTATCTGGATATTTTTATGCGTTGACCTTCTGAGGCTCGATGTTGACCTTCTGAGGCTCAACTTTGACCTTCTGAGGCTCAATGTTGACCTTCTGAGGCTCAATGTTGACCTTCTGAGGATCGGAAGAGCGTCGTG